>JAPOQB010000266.1 GCA_026710965.1 Deltaproteobacteria bacterium
GCACGACCCCTGGTGGGACGTGATCATGGTGGGCTTCAACCTGCTGAATCCGTCCGCGCGTCGAACCGTGTTCCCGCTCACCCGGGAAAAGGGCGTGGGCACGCTGGTGATGTTCGCGGTCCGGCGCGCCTTGAGCCAGCCAGCGAGCCTCGTGAAGCTGTTGCGGGAGATGGAGCAACGCGCCATCCTGGAACCAGGCGCCGATCTCGGTTTCCTCACCGGGAACGGTTGCGCCGAGACCCTCTCCGAGGCAGCCTACCGGTTCTGCGTGCACGAGCCGGGCGCCGACGTGGTGCTGACGGGGACCGGCGACGAAGAGCACCTCGAGGCCAACATCGCGGCGGCGCTCAAGCCGCCGCTGCCGCCGGAGGCGTTGGAACGGCTCGAGGCGCTGTTCGGCCAGGTCGACTCGGTTACCGGAAACTGATTCCGATCAGCCGAAGCGCCCGGTGATGTAGTCCTCGGTCAGGGGGTGGATGGGGTTGGTGAAGATCTGGTCCGTGGAGCCTACCTCGAGGAGATCTCCCAGGTGGAAATAAGCCGTCCGTTGCGATACGCGGGCGGCCTGCTGCATGGAGTGGGTGACGATGGCGATGGTGTAGTCGCGTCCCAACTCGTTGATGAGATCCTCCACCTTGGCGGTGGCGATGGGGTCGAGGGCCGAGCAGGGCTCGTCCATGAGGATGACTTCCGGACTCACCGCGATGGTCCGGGCGATGCACAGCCGCTGCTGCTGGCCGCCGGAAAGGCCGGTACCGGGCTGATGGAGCCGGTCGTTCACCTCTTCCCACAAGCCCGCGCGTTTGAGGCTGTGTTCGACGATCCCCTCGAGCTCGGACTTCGACCCCGCCAGTCCGTGAATGCGCACGCCGTAGGCGATGTTGTCGAAGATCGACTTGGGGAAGGGATTGGGCTTCTGGAACACCATCCCCACCTGAGCCCGTAGCGGCACCACGTCCATCTCCTTGTCGTAGATGTCCTGGCCGTCGAGCTTGATCTCGCCGGTCATGCGGCAGCCGTCGATGGTGTCGTTCATCCGGTTGAGCGCACGCAGGATCGTGGACTTACCACATCCGGATGGGCCGATCATCGCAAGCACCTGTTCGCGGCCGATATCCAGGCTCACGTTCTTGATGGCATGGTTGTCGCCGTAATAGACGTTCACGTTGCGGCAGGGCATGCGCGCGTCGTCCGCGAACGGCGTGCCCACGGTGTCACGGCTTTCCCGCCGCTCGTCGACGTCCTCCACCTCGGCTGCCCGGAACTCCAACGCGCCTGCCTCCATCACTGCTACACCCGCCTGGTCGGCCATAATCGGCGTCTCCTGAACTATTACGCCGGCACCTATTTGTGCCAGCTTACCAGCGTCTTTCAAAGCGCCGCCGCAGCACGACGGCCATGGCGTTCATCACGATGAGAAAGGCCAGCAGCACCATGATCGCCGCGGATGCGCGCTCCACGAACGCACGCTCGGGGCTGTCCAGCCAAAGAAAGATCTGCACCGGCAGCGCGGTCGCCGCATCCGTCACGCCCTGTGGAACGTCCACCACGAACGCCACCATCCCGATCATCAGCAGCGGCGCGGTTTCCCCCAGAGCTCGGGCCATGCCGATGATCGCCCCCGTCAACATGCCCGGCATGGCCAGGGGCAACACGTGGTGCGCGATCATCTGCATCTTGGACGCGCCTACCCCCAGCGCTGCTTCTCGTATCGACGGCGGCACCGACTTGAGCGCCGCGCGGCCGGCGATGATGATGGTGGGAAGCGTCATCAGGGTAAGGACCAGTCCCCCCACCAGGGGCGCGGAGCGCGGCAGGCCGAACAGGTTGATGAACACCGCCAGACCGAGCAGGCCGAAGACGATGGACGGCACCGCCGCCAGGTTGTTGATGTTCACCTCGATCAGGCCGGTCAAGCGGTTCCTCGGGGCAATCTCCTCCAGATAGACGGCGGTGGCCACGCCGAGCGGGAACGACAACGATAGCGTCACCATCAGGGTAAAAAACGACCCCATGGCCGCCCCCCAGATGCCGGCAAGCTCGGGCTCCCTTGAATCGCCGGCCGTGAAGAAGGTGACGTTGAAACGCGACTCCACCCGCCCCTCGGCGGCGAGCCGATCGAACCACCCGATCTGCTTGTCGGACAGCCGCCGATCGGCCTCCGGGAGCGTGCGGTCCACGTTCCCCTTGTGGAGCATGTCGTAGTCGTCGTTGGCGGGCACCCACAACTCGGTTTTGGAGCCTACCAGCAAGGGGGCCTCAAGGGTCATACGTCGAAGCTGAAAGACGGTCCCCCGGCTGACCAGCTTGGCGACATCCCGCCGGTCCCGCCTTCCCTTCACCCCGGGAAAGAGCGACCGCACCGACGCCTTGACCAGGGCGCCGTAATCGGCGGCCCCGAGGGTTTCGGGATCGCCGGTGCCTTGGGGGTCGATCACCTGTGGATCGAAAAAGACCGGTAGCTTGACATAGGTCTGCCAGAAGGCGGAGTAGCCGGTGGAGATGATGTTGACGAACATCAACACCAGGAACGCGAGCCCCACGAGAACCGCCGCGCGCCCAAAATTCCTGAAGCGCCGTTCGGCCCGGTTCCGGCGGGCAAGGGTGGCGCGCACGCATTCGATGGGGCTTTTCGAGCGGGTTTCCATGACTACTCGTACTGCTCCCGGTATTTGCGCACCACCTGCAAGGCGACGACGTTCAAGCCCAGGGTGACGACGAAAAGCACCAGGCCCAACGCGAACGCGGCCAACGTCTTGGCACTGTCGAACTCCTGATCGCCGGTCAGCAGGGTGACGATCTGGACCGTAACGGTGGTCACCGCCCGCAACGGATTGGCGGTGAGGTTCGCGGCCAGTCCGGCGGCCATGACCACGATCATCGTTTCCCCGATGGCGCGCGAAACCGCCAGCAGAATCCCTCCGACGATGCCCGGGAGAGCCGCGGGGATGACCACCTTCCTGATGGTCTCGGACCGGGTGGAGCCCAGCGCATAGGCGCCGTCACGCATGGCCTGCGGCACTGCGTTGATCACGTCATCGGAGAGCGAGGAGACGAACGGGATGATCATCACCCCCATCACCAACCCCGCGGCCAGGGCACTCTCGGACGCGACGTCGAGGCCGACGCTTTCACCCAATCCACGAATGAACGGCGCCACCGTCAAGGCCGCGAAGAACCCGTAGACCACGGTGGGAATACCCGCCAGCACCTCGAGCAGCGGTTTGACCACCGACCGCACCCGAGGCCGGGCATACTCGGCGAGATAGATGGCCGACATCAGGCCCACCGGAACGGCCACCAGCATGGCGATGAAGGAGATGAGCAGCGTGCCGGCAAACAGGGGGATGGCGCCGAAGGCTCCGGATGCGCCCACCTGGTCGGCCCGAATGGCCATCTGCGGGCTCCACTCGGTGCCGAAGATGAACTCGGTCACCGGCACCGCCTGGAAAAATCGTAGCGATTCGAACAGCACCGACAGCACGATCCCCACGGTGGTGAGGATGGCGATGGTGGAACTCGCCATCAGGAAGCCCAGGATGATGCGTTCCACCGAGTTTCGGGCTCGCTTTCCGGGGTTGATGGTGCGCCAGGCCATGGCGCCGCAGAACGCCGCGAACACGAGCACGGCCACGGTGATGGCGATGGCGCCGTAGCCCTGCAAGCGGACATAACGGTCCGCCGCGGCCAACATGGCGGGGCTCCTCTGAGAAGCGATGTTGCCCGATGCCAGGTTCCTGATGTCGTTGATGACCAGGTTGAGGCGTTCCGCCGGCAGCGTTTGAACCTCTTGAGGGAGGTCGGCGACCACGATCCGGGTGACGATGGGACCCTTCAGGGCCACGCCGATGGACAGCAGCAGGAGCGCCGGGACCGCGGCCCAGAGCGCGGTGTAGAGACCGTGGTAACCGGGAAGGGAATGCAGGTTCCGGACGGCGCCCTGGGCGAGGGAGATGGAGCGGCGCCAGCCCAGGTAGTAGCTGACGGAGCTCAAGCCCAGCAACGCGAGTATCAGACTTGGGGAGCCCATTGCGTCAGGGGAACCTTCGCCGGTTCATGCCGGCCGTCGACGGCGGCCGGGTTGGGAGCCCGGCCGCGGCGGATCGCTCTCGCCACGGCCGGACCCGGATAACGTAACGGTTACAGGGCCAGGTTCTTCAGGTTCTTCACGTCCGAAGAGAACTGCCGGCGCTCTTGCCTGGGCATCGGGATCAGTCCCTTGTCGGAGAGATACCCGTCGTCGCCCCAGGCCTTCTCGCTGGTGTACTCGGCCAGGAACTCTCTCATGCCGGAGATCACGTCCAGATGGGCCTTCTTGATGTAGACGTAGAGCGGACGCGAGACCGGATAGCTGCCGTCGGCGATGGTCTCGAACTCGGGCTTGACGCCGTTGATGGACGCGCCCTGGAGCTTGTCCGTGTTCTGGTCGAGAAAGCTGAAGCCGAAGATCCCGAAGGCGTCGGGGTTGGCGTCCAGCTTCTGCACGATCAGGTTGTCGTTCTCGCCCGCCTCGACGAAGTGGCCGTCCTCACGCATGGTGCGGCAAGCGGCCCGTTGGGGCTTCTTGGACATCTTCTTGATGGCGGCGAACTCCTTGCAGCCCGCGTCCATCACCAGCTCGACGAAGGCGTCCCGGGTGCCGGAGGTCGGCGGAGGGCCCAACACCTCGATCTTCAGGGCCGGAAGCTTGGGGTTGACGTCCTTCCAGGTCTTGTGGGGGTTGGCCTGGCGCTTGCTGCCGTCGGCGTTGGCCGGCACGTCCTTGGCCAGGGCGAGGAAGAGGTCGCGCGGCGTGAGGCTCAGCGCCTTGCTCTTCTTCGAGTTGGCCACCGCGATGCCGTCGTAGCCCACCTTCAGCTCGACGATTTCCTTGACGCCGTTCTTGCCGCAACGCTCGACTTCGGTATTCTTGATGCGCCGCGAGGAGTTGGTCAGGTCGGGGTGCTCGACGCCGACGCCGGCGCAGAAGAGCTTGAGGCCGCCGCCGGAGCCGGTAGACTCGACCTTGGGGGTCTTGAACTTGGTGGTCTTGCCGAACTGCTCGGCCACCACGGTGGTAAACGGATAGACCGTGGACGATCCCACGATCTGGATGTAGTCGCGCTGCTGCGCCGCCGCCGAGGTCGCGAGACCCGCC
>JAPOQB010000878.1 GCA_026710965.1 Deltaproteobacteria bacterium
GGAGCCACGCCAGAGGCTCGGTCCGGGCCATCCGCGCCCATGCTCCCCGGGACGGGAAACTGCATCGGATCGCCCACGTCCTGCAAGACGTTCAGCGGCGGAACTTCTACCAACTCCACGCCCGCATCCGCCAGAACGGACACTACTGCCACGAGAACACCATGACGATCGCGATCGAGCGGGAGGGCGCCTTCCGGCAGTCCATGACCGACGACGCCGAAGCCGCGGTCGTCGAAGCTCTCCGCGACCTCGCCCGCTGGCTCTATCGCCAACTCGAATGCGAATACACGCACATCACGTCCGACGAGGCCGTCGATGAGATGATCGCCATCAACATGTTGACCTTCACCGCAGGAGGCGAGCGCTTCGGCTGACCGGGACGATCGTCCGGACCCTCTTGTCGCAGCCAAATCCTCCCTTTTTTCTGCAAACCTCACGACAGCCTTGATGTCGCCGGTCGAAGCGGCAGCCCCTTGGCCGATTCCCCGAACAGCCTACGACATCGCTCCTCCCTGCGCGGCCGCCATTCACATGTCTCCGCCGCACCACAACCCTGGCCAGGCATCGCCGCCACACCCCGGCCAGCGGCCGTTCGTGCCCCGACGGGACGAAAAGTCCGAGAGAAGCGGTCGAGAGGGCACGGCCGAAGGACGTCCCGAGGGCGTCCGCGCGGCTCCTATTCCCTGCCGTAAGGAGGTGTTGCTTATGACCGTTCCCGAGAAGATTTCCGCGGACTACACGCTGCGCCCGAGCGAACTCGCCAAGGTGCTCGCCCTCCTGGTGGAGGCACGGCAGCCGGCCATGGTCTGGGGGCCGCCCGGCGCGGCCAAGAGCCAGATCGCCCAGCAGGTGGCCGCGGCCACCAACCGCCAGTACGTTGACGTCCGGGCCCTGCTTCTAGACCCCGTGGACCTGCGCGGCATCCCCTGGCGCGACGGCGCCGACCGCACGCGATGGGCGCCGCCGGCCTTCCTGCCGCCGTCCGACGATCTCCGCCGCTGGCTCATCAATTTGGAAGAGTTGCCGTCCGCGGTCGCGATGGTCCAGGCGGCGCTTTATCAACTGGTGCTCGAACGCCAGGTCGGTGAGTACGAGCTGCCCGAGGGCGCATCGCTGATCGCCTGCGGCAACCGGGAGACCGACCGCGGCGTCGTGCACCGCATGCCGACCCCTCTGGCCTCGCGCTTCGTCCACTTGGAGATCCGCGTCGACGCCGAGGACTGGCTGAACTGGGGCGCGGCCAACGGCATCGCACCCGAGGTGTTGTTCTTCATCACCTACGAGCCGGACCTGCTGCACCGTTTCGACCCGCAGTCCAGTGAGCGCGCCTTCCCGTGCCCCAGGACCTGGGAGTTCGTCAGCAACATCGTCAAGCACCGGAACGGCCTCGATCCCTCGGCCGAACGCGCGCTCTTCCGGGGCACGGTCGGTGAGGCCGCGGCGGTGGAGTTCTCCGCGTTCCTGAAGGTCTGGCGCGAGCTGCCCCATCCGAGGGCGGTCCTGAACGACCCCGAGAATGCCGACATCCCCAAGAACGCCAGCGCGCTGATGGCTTTGTGCGGCTCGCTCTACCGGCTCGCGACCGACGTCACCATCGGCCCCATCGTCACCTTCGCGCAGCGGCTCCGGCGGGAAGTCGGCGAGTCTCTGGTCGGCGCCTGCGTGCGACGCGACTCGGCGCTCCAGCGCTCCCCCGCCTTCATCCGCTGGGCCGCCGCCAGGACCCAGTGAAGGGAGGAAGCCATGTACTGGTGGGTAACCTACTACCCTGCGGGCGATGCCCCTTCGCGCGACTACGCCGTGCGGGCCCGCAGCCACGAGGCCGCCAAACGGAAGCTCGCCGCCGCTCTCAACGTCCCCTTGTGGACCCTCAGGTAGCCCGACACAGGAGGAATCAATGGACTTGAACCGCGACGCCATGTTGGTCGGCCTGCACATCAGCGCCTGGTCCGGCCGGCTCTACGACCGCGAGGCGAGCGACCACGTCGCCGCCCACCACGACGCCAGCGCGAGTGCCGGGCGCTACAACAAGCGCCTGCTCCCCAAGGCCGCCTTCTCCGCCCTCACCGCCACCATGAGCGAAGCCCGTACCCGGCACTACGCCAACTCGCTCCCCTGGGACGACAAGGGCTCGCGCCTGCTCACGGTCGCCAACTACGAGCGCTACACCGAACTCATGGACGGGCTTCGGGAACGCGTGGTGCGCCAGCGCGCCCGTTTCATCGAGGACTACGACCACTACGTCGCCCAAGCCCGGCTCGACCTGGGCAAGCTCTTCCGCATCGAGGAGTATCCCTCGAAGGAGACGCTCCAGGACAGGTTCTCCATCAGCTACCGCATCACGCCGGTGCCTGACGCGGACCACTTCATCGCCAGGCTCGCCTCCGACGACACCGACCGGGTGAAGCGCGACATCGAGCGCCACGTCGAGGAGCAGCTCCACGACGCCGTGGGCGACCTCTACCGGCGTCTGGCCGAAGCGGTCGAGCGGGTCTCGGAGCGTCTCAATGAGGACGAGAACGGCAAGCCTCTGGTGTTCCGAGACACCATGATCTCCAACATCCGGGACCTCGTCGACGTGGTTCCCCGGCTCAACATCTTCGGCGACCAGAGGCTCGCGAGCCTGTGCGAGCAGGTGAAGGACAGGATCGCGGGCGTCGAGCCGGACTCGCTCAGGCCGTCCAGGACCTTCGACCCCGCGGCCCGGGATCGGGTGAAGCGCGACGCCGACGCGCTGATGGAGCAGTTCGCCGGCTACTTCTCGCCGCCGCCGGCCGAACCGGCACGGGAGGTGGCGTGATGTCCCCCGGCGTGCTCCGTGAGTCCGCGCTCCGCGTGAGCGACTGCGTGACCGAACTCCTGCGCAAGCAACCCTTCTTCGGGAGCCTCGTCCTGAGGCTCCCGCTTCGCGCCGATCCCACGCGCAAGACACTCGCGACCGACGGACAGGAGATCCGCTATTCGCCAAGCTGGGTGGCGGAGACCGATGCCCACCTCATCGAGACCGCGATGGCGCGTGTGGTGATGGCGTGCGTGCTCAAGCATCACACCCGGCGGGGCGCGCGAGACCCGGAACGCTGGCAGACGGCCTCGCAGCTCGTCACCCACGCATTGCTGCGCGATGCCGGCTTCACGCTCCCGCCCGACGCCGAAGCCTGGGAGGACCTGAGCGTTGAGCAGGCATACGACCGCCTCCCGGAGCCCAGAGACGACGATCAAGGCGACGACGGCGACCCGCCACAAGACGCGGGCGAGGACGGTCAGCCGTCTCCCGGGTGCAGCGATGAATCCGGCGATTCGTCCGATCCTGACGGTGACGGCGACGACCGGGGCGAGGACGGCGGTGACGATACAAACAGCCAGGACGGGGACGACGGCGACGGTCACGACGAGAACCGCCAGGACCAGGACGGCGCATCCGATGCGCCGCCAAGCCACGATCCTTCCGGCACCGGCGAGGTCATGGACACCGGCGCCCGCGCGGACGACGGCTCCGATCCCGGCGAGGCGGCCGTGGACGTCAACGCCGAGGAGCAGGCGTGGGACGAGGCCATGCACCAGGCGCTCAACATCGCCAAGGCCGAGGGCAAGGCGCCGGGCCTCGTCGCGGAGACGGTCCGGAACGCCCATGCTAGCAGGCTCGACTGGCGGACGCTCCTGCGCCGCTACATGACCGACACCGCCAGCCGCGACTATAGCTGGAGCGTTCCCAACCGGCGCTTCATCGACTCGGGCCTCTACCTCCCCTCGATCCGCTCCGAAAGCATCGACACGATCGCGGTCATCATCGACACCTCAGGCTCTGTTCCGGCCCAGACCCTCGCCGAGTTCTGGGCGGAACTGCGCGAGGTCGCGGCCGAGACACGGCCCGCCAGGGTCATCGTGCTCCAGGTCGACACCGCATTGCAGGAGGCCGCCGAGTACGCGCACGACGAACTCCCCGACGAGGTCGCCCTCAAGGGCCGGGGCGGCACCGACTTCCGCCCAGGCTTCGAGTGGTTCGACGAGCAGGGGGTACAGCCGGGGGTGTGCCTCTACTTAACGGACATGGAGTGCTCCAGCTACCCTGAGAGCCCGCCTCCCTTCGAGGTCCTCTGGGTCAACTACGGGCCTCCCCCGTCGGATTGGAACCGCGAGCCCTGGGGTGAGCGCATCGACATCTGAGATGGTACCGGGAAATCGGACAGGTTGCTAAGGGGTATTCCACCGAGAGAAGGAGAGGTACACACAATGAGCACACGGCGACGGTTCAACGGGGATTTCAAGGCGAAGGTGGCGCTGGAAGGACTGCGCGCGGACAAGATGATCGAAAGAGTCGCTGTGCGGCATGGGATCCATCCGAATCAAGGTTATCAACTTGTCTCCTTCTCTCGATCATCCTCGGCTTCATCCTCCTACTCTCGCAAATTCGGTGAGTTGTCCTCTTGAAAGGCTTCCCATTGTCGTAGTTCCATCATTTCGAAACCTTTCAAACGAAATATGGCTCGAAGCTCCTCAATGGCGTCTTGGCGAGGCTCGAATTCCGGCTCTATCTCAGTAATACCGAATAGCTCCCTTCCTACTCTAGTGAAGGCCGCGCCTTCTACCCATAAAGGCTGGCGAGTAGGTTGTTTATTCGACACAAGCACCCACTTCATTCCTCGGTGGCAAATAATATCGGAGTTCACTCTAGAATTTGTGATGGCGCTCCTGTAGTCTCCACAGGAAGTAAACTTTTCGTGAATCAAACCGTGCTCAACTAAGACAAGAAGGTCATCATAAGCTAGACCGTATCTGGTTAGGAACCCTTGCCCTAGCCTACCTTCACTCGATGGGAGGCGAGCGTCTCTGATACCGTCATCTCCCTTGCGACATAAACTCAAGCTTACCTCAGCTGCCCTCTTGAATGTCTGAGCAGTACCGAAATTTAGTTGTCCAAGCGTGAATAAAGTCTTTATGGAGAACGTCCCAGGAGTTTCCATTTCACGAGCTAATATACGGACGAAAGCCTCTCTCCAGTCTCCCAAGCTTCTTTTGGTCGCCTCGCTTCTGAAAACCTCAAACCAGTCGTAATCGAACTCGCGCCCTCCTGTTTTGGCACCCTTGGCATCAGGGTTAGTTGACCTCCGCTCCAACTTTTTAGCGAGATGCCCTATCGCGTCAAGGACAATCTTCTCGAACCTTTCCTGTTTTTCAACAACCTGATCTAATGCTCTAGATTCAATTGTCATTCCTCTGATTTCATTCTCGTTGACCATCCTGCCTAACTGGAAATCTGAGGTTTTTTTCTTTAGCAATTCCCCAATACAGTCTATACCGGCAGGGAATACTCTACGAGAAACTGCCGCAACTGATTTTGAGACAGAGTCAAGCGTCCTAGCTGCTGGTAAAAGACGTTTAACGAGGGCTTCTATCTTGCCGTCTGCCTCTTCATCAGGTTGATGCTCGTCCATATCAAGCTCTCCTGCCAAGGAAGTTGAGTATGTGGCTCATTGCCGCATCCGTCCGGTCTTGTCGAAGCAACCCAGCTATGGAATTCCCTGCTTCATCGTCTGGCCATCTCTGGATCCCGGTGACACCCTCGCGGTCTCAACCCGCGCTTTGCAGCGATCTCATGAGCGACGGCTTGTACCATGGTCGGATTATATCTATCTTCATCGCTGGTGTAAATGAAGAACCTCCGCCGGATCCTGATCGGCTGGCACGTCGTGACGCAGCTCACCATTGACCTTTCCCTTCCTCGCGGTTCGTGTTGACAATGATAATCCTCCCTGGAGGCCGCCGACCGTTGTACACCCCGCGCCCGCTCGCAGATCTCCGCGCGCGGTCGATTGTCCTTCTAACCACCATCCACCAGCCTTCACGCGGCGGCGGTTCGACGACGCGCTCGCCGCCATCTCGGGGGCGTCTGCGATCCGCGCGCGACCCGATGCCGCGGCATCGCCTGCGGCCTACACCGATCCGTCATCGGCGGCGCACTGACCACCTGGTGAATCACGGGAAGCTGTAGAGGCCCGACATCTCGGCCCTTCGGGTAACAACCGCTAGCGCTTACGGGTACTGAGGTAAAGCCACGCCGTGCTACACCGTCGATCCGCGATGCGCCGACCAGCCCCCTTGCCGCTGCGTCCGGCCGATTGCCGTCCGCCACTGATATTCGTCTGCGATGCCTACATGTCACCCCTCCGGATTCTCCCGCTTGAGCTTTTCCAAGTTCACCAGCTTCCAGGGAACGGCCGGCAGGTTCGCCGCTTCGGGCAAGCCGATCAGGCCGAAGTCGGGGTCGGCGTCGTGCAGGGAGACCAGGAACGTCGCGATGTTTCCTTTCAACCGCGATCTCATTTCGGCGTGTAGGCGGCGGAGCGCGTCTGCCAGCGCATCCTTGGATACCGCCTCGCGCGTCATTCCGACGAACTCTTCGTAGTACAGATCCTCTCCCGTGGGCGCCGTCGGCGCCAGCACCTCCTGTATCGGGCGATTCGAACTCGCCACATAGACCATGAACGTGCGGAAGAGGCCGTCCGTCAGGCCTTCTTTGTCGTAAAAAAAGCTTTACGTCGAAGAAGTCGCGCGGGTGCTGACGTTCGAGCGCCGCATGGAGCTTGCCGCTGTACACAGGGTCCTTTATCAGAATGTGATGAGGGACCCCATTCAGGTCATCGCGATTTCTAATGAGTCTTCTCGTCCTTCCGGCAGCGCCACTCGCCTTCGGGTTTCGGGAAGTCGTGCAGGAGGGGAACTTCGGAGACCTGCGAGAAAGTCAAGAAAAAGCGCCCGCACCAGCCCCGCCTTTCCAGCGTCACGCGCCTTCACAAACCCAGGTCCATCCCGGACCCCCGGGTCCGTTCCAGCGTGGGCTCCACGGCCTTCTCCTGCGATGCATGACCGTCAACCTCTTTCGCGGCGTGCGCCCCGGGTCCCTGATCCAACGATCTTCCGTCCGGCCATGCGGCATCGACGGCCCTGTCCCGTGCGGCCTCTACGGTCTCGCCGATGCCCTCCAGCGCCGCGATGCGCTCCCCGGTCACGGCCTGGAGCTGGGCGAGGAGTTCCTTCGCGTCGTCGGTGACCAGCTCGGCGCGGTCGCGCGCCCGGCTGATCTCGACGTAGAACGATTTCTGCGTGGTCAGGTGCGGGTGCCGCGCCTCCATGGCTGCGATCACGTTGTCCACGGTCCGGCCCTGGAACGCGTGCACGGTCGAGGCCCAGGCATGGTCGAGATGGCGAAGCTGCGGATCGTTCCGCCCGAGTTCCAGGTTTCGCCCCTCCTCGAGACGCAACTTCACCCGCCCGTTCCCCACCTCGGAAACCTCCGCCGTGCGGCTGTTGACGAGCCCGAGACCGGCATCGTTGCGGGTCCAGCGGATGCGGTCACCCGCGCGAAGCTCGATCCCCTCGGTCCTGTACACCTCGGTTCCGCCCTTGCGTCCGCCCACTTCCGCAGGCTTCCAGGAGACGGTCCCGCCGTCCCCGCCCTCGAGCATTACCGACCGGGCCTCGTGATCGACGCCCACGACAAGGCGCTCGTCGCCCTTCTCGACGCCCAGGCGTTTGTACGGTCGATGGAACACGACCACGTCGCCGAAGGCGTAGTTCCCCGCCAGCGCCTTCTCGGCGTTGGTGTAGCCTTTCGAGACCAGCCGCCCGGAGACCATCGCGGGGCCGTGTATCCGCCCCTCCCGGACCAGGCGCTCCCGGATGTGGCCGTTGATCGCCTGGCGGAGTTCGTGGCTCGGCGCCATGACGCCGGTATTCTCGCGCGCTTCGGGCGGGAGTGCGAGCCAGCGGGCGGCCACGGCGCCGGCGATGTTGTCGGGTTTCACCTCGGCGACATTGGAGCCCAGCTTCTCGAAGGCGCGTTCGATGTCCCCCTTGAGGCTCGCCTCCACCGCTTCCCTGAGCGCCGGGTCGCGCTGGCGCATGATCTCATCCATGACCGCTGTCTTCATGCCCGCCGCCTGGAGCTGGGCAAAGGGTTTCCCGGCATCGACCGCGTCGAGCTGCTTGGCGTCGCCCACCAGCACCACGCGCGGGATGCGGAACGCGTTGGCGATGCGCAGCAGGTCGCGGGCCTGCACGGTCGAGGCGAGCGAACCCTCGTCCACCACGAGGATCGTCCTCTCGAATGCCGCCCGCATGGCCTGCTCGCCCTTTTCCGTGAGCCTTCCCTCGGCGACGCCGGCGTTCCGGGCAAGGAACCGCTGCAGGGTTTCGGACTCGATGCCGGCCTCGGACGCGAGCGTCTTCACGGCCGATGCGGAGGGCGCGAGACCCACCATTCGCCATCCCTTCTTCTCCGCCAGGGTCCGGACCCTGTCCAGCATGGTGGTCTTCCCCGTGCCGGCATAGCCCTGGACGCCCACCACGCGGTCTGTGGCGGACAGGATGAGCTTCACCGCATCCTTCTGTCCGGCGGTGAGCGGCCCCCGGTGGAGATGCCCCTGCACGGCCCAGCCCCGCATTGGGGCAAGCCCCTGGCCCTCGCCCGAGCGCATGAGATCGATCGTCTCGCGCTCCTCGCCCGCGGTCCGGTCCGTCGCGAGCGCGTCCTTCGCGGCCGGCAGGCTCACGGCATGAAGCGCGCCCGCCTTTTCCAGGTCCGCCACCTCACGCTCGGCCTCGGGAATCGTCACCCGCCCCGGCGCGTGCGCGAGCGCGGCGGCGAAGAGATCGGTGCGGGCGAACACGGCCTCACGCTCCGAAAGGTGCTCCATTGCCCAGGCAACGGCCTCCGCGGCCGGACTCCAGCCGAGCCCGGCCGCTCCAAGGGTCGCATCCACGCCCGGCGCCGCCTCCCGGCCCTGCATCGCAGGCGCAGCCGCCTTGGACGCCGCCTCATGAGCGTGCGCCCTGGCATCGAAACCCAGGTCCGCCGCCTGCCTCTCCCAGACTCCCCGGAGCTCGTCCCGGTCCACGTCGCGCTTGGCGGCGCGGGTCATGAGCGCCGCGCGCTCGGCGACGCGCGGGTTCTCGGCGGTGGCGCCCAGGCCGCGCTCCTCCATCGCCGCCTCGATCTCGGCCCTGCGTGTCGAGAAGGCTTCGACCACCCCGCGCGATACTCCCGCGATCTCGAAGCGTCCGTCCGCGTGGGTCTTCTCGATGCCGTAGCCGAGTTCCGTCAGGTTCCGCGCCAGCTCGCTCCGGTAGAGCATCCCGATGAGCTTCTGCCGCTCGTAGAGGCCCTCGTTGGCCATGGTGCGCCACTTCCCGTCCTCGCCCCGGACCATGTTGGCCAGGACGGCATGGGTGTGGAGTTGCGGGTCGAGGTTGCGGGAGGTGTCGTGGCGGAACGTGGCGGCCACGATCTCCTGGCCGCCTGCCCGCACCATCCTCCCGGTCTTCGGGTCCTGCACGCGGGTCTCAGCAGCATTCCGCTCGACCCAGTCGAGTGACGCCTTCACCGCGCGGTCGTGGGCATCGACGATTCGTGTATCGCCGCCGATGAGCGCGGCAATGGAGACCGACTTGGGAGCGGAGAAGGTGAGGTCGCGCCCCGGACGGTGGACCATCTCCCCGTCCTTGCCACGGCGGCCGAGGCGGCGGCCCGAGCCGTCCGGCACCTGGCCTTCGAGAATGGTCTGGAACACGTCCGCGTCGACCGGACCTTCAAGCCCCAACTCCGCCGCACCTCTGCCGGCCCATGCGCTGGCGGACTTGTGCTCGGGGTCCTCCCTGGCGTAGTAGCCGTCGCTTTCATAGTAGGCCGCGCCCTGGGCGGGCGAGGCGCCGATCGAGAGCATCTCAGCCCCAGTCCCGCGCCCGGGGGTTGTCCAGCGCCGCAGGCCGCGGCTCGCCGGCAGGAGCGGGCGCTTCGGGCTGCGGTCCAGCCTCGCTCCTGCCCTCCGCCGCTTCGTCCGCACAGCCCGGATCGTCGCTGTCCGGCTCCGCTTCGGGCAGCGGCGGCGCGTCCGCACCGGCCGCCGCCGCATCGCCCTCCCTTGGGACGAACCGTTCGGCCGAAGCCGGGCGATCCACGTACCGGAGCTTGATCCCGGTGACCGGGAAGGGGCCGGGGAATTTCAAGTACCCGTGCAGGTTCTCCAGCCGCATGATCTCCGAGGGCAGGGCGAGGGGACGCATCTGCCGGTGCTGCGTCAGCGAGACTCCGTCCCGCATGGTGCTGGCGCCGTAGCTCATGCCGTGCGTGTACTCCTCGATCTCGCCCCGGCCCAGGCTTTCGGCCGACCACTGCGCGGTCTCCTGGTCGGGCGCGGACAGCACCACCCGGGTGCCGCAGAGCCCGGAGATCGTCTCCGCGCCGTTCCTTCCGTAGATGTCCCGCAGGGACGAGAACACCTGGATGCCCAAAACGAAGCAGCCGCCGAACTGGCGGGACTCCGCAAGGCCCGGCTGAAGGCTCGGCACCTGGTGGAGGGTCGGAAGCTCGTCCAGGACCACCCACACCCGGCGCGCGTCGTCGTGGTGGAGCGAGAGGAGCGCGTTGACCGCGATCTCGAGCCAGGTGGAGATGAGACCCCTCAGGCTCGCGTGCTGGTCACCCCTGGAGGTCAAGAACAGGAACCCCGTCTCGTCCTCCCGGCCCACCCACTCGCGGATCGAGAAGGGCGCGCCCGTATCGGGCAGGAACTCCAGCGCGCCCAGGTGCGCGGTCAGCATGGCGCGCACCGAGAGCGCGGTCTTGGGGTTCTCCGGGCTCACGATGGACTGGGCCACGGTGCCCTCCATGGCCTGCGCCAGATCCGACAGCTCGGTCTTGAGCAGGTCATCGACAAGCCTCCGGTTCTCGGTCTCGCCCTGCCTCCAGAGGACCCCTGCGCCGTTGGCGAAGAGCTGCCTGGCGGCCGTGACCCAGAACGGGTCCACGGTGTCCTTCTGCTGGGGGATCAGTGCGGCGGCCATCATGTCGAAGTCCCGCGGCGTCCTCGCCTCGTAGAAGGGCGACCAGCGCGGCGCCCGGGCGTCCAGTGGGTTCATGAGCACGTCCGTGGCGGGGTCGAAGAAGGAGCGCGTGTAGGCGCCCATCTTGTCGTAGACGATGCAGCGCTCGCCCCGCGCCCGGATCTGGGCGACCAGGTCGGAGATCAGCACGGTCTTCCCCGAACCGGTGGTGCCCGAGACGATGGTGTGCTGGGTTTCGGCGCGCTCGGGCCACGGTATTCCGGCGATGCGGCACGACGCCCTGCGCGCGGCCGGGGACAGGGCCTCGGCCAGGCGCGCGGAGAGAGGCTGCACGCGCCTTCGGAGCTCGCGCGCGGTGGCCATCTCCGCGCCGCGGAGCCGTTTGGCCTGTTCCATCCGGCGCCCCAGCATCCAGAACGCCAGGGTCGAGACCGCCATGCCGCCGGCGCCCAGCCATAGACCCAGCCACGCCCTCGCGTAGAGGGTGTCGAGCAGGCGCCCGCGGATGCGTTCGATCCTCGGGTCCGCGGCGATGTCAACGATCCTGGACACGGTCTTCCGGCCCTGCCGCCACTCGTGCGCCTGCCTCGAATCGGGGGCGTACCCCAGGCCCAGCTTGACCTGTGCCAGGGTCCCCATGCCGACGACGCGCCATTCATGGGCGGTGGTGGCGCGGAAGACCGCGACCGCGGGCACGAGGACGACCACGAGGACGAGGCCCAGGAACTCCCAGCGGAGCAGTTGGCCCCACATGTGGACGTCGTGAAGCAGTGTCTGGCCGCCCCTGAGCGTCGCCTTGCCGAACATCATCGGATCCTGCCGTCACGGCCCGAGCACTTCGTCCCGGCCCATCGGACCGCCGCCCACGCGTTCCTTCTTCCCACCCGCATCCGGCGCCGCGTTCCCGGCCGTGCCGTAGAGCTTACCGCCAAGCCACTCGCCGACGAGCGGGACCGATTCGGCGGCATGCTCGCCGAAGGGCCGACCGGTCTCGGCCGCCACCCTGGCGCGGCCCTGCTCGCTCCGCTCGGCCGCAACGCCGCCCCGCGCCTCGCGTTCCGCCTCCCGGATGTCCAGTTCGGCGTCGGTCTCGGCGCGGAGGCGCTCGGCGCCTCTCCCGACGCTCCCCCGCGCATGCTCTCCGCGTCCATGGTCCCGGGCCCAGCCCGACCACTCCGCCCAGGCCGCTGTGGTCCTGGTCTCGTGAGACCCCTGCAGCCCTTCGAGGGCTCGCCCGTAGGCCGCCAGGTCCGGCGCCGAGGCGGGGTCCGGGCCCTTGGGCGCGGGGAAACGTTCGGCGACGAAGGCGGCGGCGTGCGCCCGAAGCTCCTCGGCGTCCTCCGGGGTCTGGGGCGAGGCGAGGCGCATGGCGCCGGCCACGCCGATTTCCCGCCCGCCGGAGCCGGTGCGGCTGCTGAGCCAGTTGAAGAAGGGCTGGCCCAGCTCCCGGTCGATGGCCTGCGCCTGGCTCCGCACCTCCGCCGCCTGGTCGCTCCAGCTCTCGGCCTCGCGATGGCTTATGGCCTCCTGCTCGCCGAAGCGGCGCATCCTCGCCAGATTGGCCGAAAAACTCTCCTCCAGGCTCGTGAGCTCGCTCTCGCCCGAGGCCGCGGAGTAGCGCCTCGACGCCTCGGCCACCCGCGACCAGACGTCGAGCACGCTGTTCTGCTCCGCGTAGTCCGTCATCCGGTTCCAGGCCTCGCGGCTCAAGGTATGGCCCCGCCAGCTCACCGAGCCGTCGGCTCCGAACTTGACGATGAAGTCGAACCCGCCTCCCGCCTTGGCCTCGCTCGTGAGGGCGGCCGCCTGCTCCTTCGAGATGCCGCCCGCCTCGGACAGCCTCTCGTAGTGGGATTCGAGGCTCTGAACCGTCTGGCTCTCGCTCTCGGTCACTCCCCTCGAATGGGCCACGCCCGTGTTCACGTCGCGCGAGAACCGCTCCACCATGGCCGCCGAATCGGTCGCAACCGCGGTGCGCGCCGCCGCGGCCTCGGCCGACCAGTGCCGGGCCGCTTCCTGGGCGGCGCTTGCCCGGGTCTCGTGGCTCGCGGCCAGGGACTCCGAGAGCCTCACCCCCGCGGCCGGGATGCGGCTCGTCGCTGAGCCGGCGTCCGCCACCGCGGTCCCGTCACCCGTGACGGTGAAGGCCGCGCCTTCGGGAGAGAACCCGGTGTAGCGGTCGGTGTCGGCGTGCAGCGAGGTGCGGACCTGGTGTCCCTCCACCGTCGCGAACCGGTGAGTGTCGGACTGGGTGTTGGCGAGCGAGACGTTTCCCGTGGTTCCCTCCAGGGCCGCGGACGAGGCCGCTTCCTGCCCTACCGCCAGCACCGAGGTCGCGAGCGAGGTGGCCCTGCCCACCCCGTAGGCCAGGGCCGCGGCCAGGAACGGCACGGACATCGAGAGATACCCCGCCATGACCGCCACGTCCGAGGCCACCGCCTGAATCCCCGCCTGAGCCACGAGCGACACGCCCACGTCGCCGCCCGGCATGAGCGCGCCCGCGCTCATGCGTTCGGCCGCCTCACCCATGGAGATCCGGTGGAGGAC
>JAPOQB010000256.1 GCA_026710965.1 Deltaproteobacteria bacterium
ATGTTCGCCCACCTGCTGCAGAAGGCCGGCGTGGGCGAATGGTTCAGCGAGCTGGCCATGGCCATCGCCGGCTGGACCCGGGGCGGGGCCGCCAAGACCGCGGTGCTGGCGTCGGCGTTCTTCGGCACCATCTCCGGCTCCCCGTCGGCCAACGCCGCCACCACCGGAGCGGTGACCATCCCGCTCATGATCCGGGCCGGCTACGCCCCGGGGTTCGCCGGCGCGGTGGAGGCGGCATCGTCCGCCGGCGGCCAGATCCTGCCGCCGGTGATGGGCGCCATCGCCTTCGTGATGGCCGATTTCCTCGGCGCCCCCTACTACCAGATCGCGCTGGCGGCGGCGCTGCCGGCGTTGCTCTATTTCGTCATCGTGTTCATGGGGGTGGACTTCGAGGCCGCCCGGCGGGGGCTGGCGGGGCTGCCCCGAAACGAGTTGCCGAACCTGGGGGCGACCTTCCGGAGAGGTTGGTTCTTCCTGCTGCCCATCGGCTTGATGATCTACCTGATGCTGGTGCAGAAGTTCGATCCGGACATGGCCGGCATCTTCAGCCTGCCGCTGCTGGTGGCGGTGAGCTTCCTGTCCAGGGACAAGAGCAAACGGTTGTATCCCAAGGACATCCACGGCGCGCTGGTATCGGCGGTGAAGGCCTGGATCCCGCTGGCCATCCTCACCGCGGCCGTAGGCATGCTGGTGGCGGCGCTGGGGCTCAGCGGCCTGGGGACGAAGTTCTCCCGGGCGCTGGTGGATCTGAGCGGCGGCAACCTGCCCATCGCCCTGGCCATGGTGGGGATTGCCAGCCTGATTCTGGGCATGGGCATGGATTCCCTGCCCGCCTACATCACCGTGGCCACCCTGTGTGCGCCGGCACTGGTGTTGATGGGCGTGCCCGACATCGCCGCGCATCTGTTCGTGGTCTACTGGGGGTTGGCGTCCCACATCACGCCGCCGGTGTGCGTGACCGTCTTCGTCACATGCAGCATCAGCGGCGCCGGGATCTGGGAAACCGGCAAGGACGCGGTGCGTCTTGCCATCGGCAAGTACCTGCTGCCGTTCTCTTTTGCGCTCCACCCCGCCCTGCTGCTTCAGGGAACGGTGGACGCCGTGCTCCTGGCGGCCATATCGGCCCTGATCGGCGCCGTCAGCCTGTCCGCCGGGACCATCGGCTACGGCCTCGTGGCGCTGAGCTGGCCCGTTCGGGCGGTCCTGATCGCCGGCGGCGTGCTGCTGATCCTGCCCGGCTGGAACATGCTGGGAATGGGATCGGTGCTGGTGGTGGCGGGGGTGTTGATGCAACTGCGGGGCTGGCGGGCGGCGCGGGCGTGAGGACTGGCGTGCCTCTCGATGATGGCGCCCTTCGACTTCGCTACGCTGGCGCTCCGCTACGCTCAGGACGAACGGTTGGAAAGCCCCACCCCCGTTCGTCCTGAGCGTAGCGGAGCGAAGTCGAAGGGCGCCCCTACACCATCTCCTCAAGCAGCCGCCCGTAACCCATCACCGACTCGTTGACATGGAGCCGCTTCTGGATCGCCCAAACGCGGGCCGGAACCGGATGCACCACCGGCACCTGGAGGTCCTGCTCCAGCAGCTCGATGATGTCCAGCGTACGCCAGCCGGAGCCCAGCATGTAGATGGCGTCCGCGCCTTTGTGCTTCAGAAACGCGTTGCGGATATGGGCGTAGACTTCCTGCCCGGCGAGCTTCCCTACTTCCTCGAACTCAACCGGGATGCCCTCCATGGCCAGGACCTCGAAACCCGCCTCCACGAAGTACTTCGCGAAGGTCTCGTTGATCTTGCCGGTGAAGTAGGTGACGCCGAGGATCTTTTTCGCCTTGAGCGCCTTCAGGGCCTCGATCTGGGTCTGGCCTGCGGTGACCATGGGGATCTTGTACTTGCGCTCCCAGGCGCGGATAGTGCGCCGTTCGCCCTTGACTCCCTGGAACATGAAGGGCGGCGCGCCTTCGGGGTGGATCAGGTCGACGCCGTAGCCGGCAAGCTCGGCCACCCGCACCTCGTAGGCCTTCATGGCCTGCTGGAACTCGTCCGCGGTGCCGCGCTGAAAGCCGATGAAGAGCGGTATGATGCCGATGCCCTCGGGCATCATGCGGATGAACTCTTCCAGCGACCCGGGCCTCATGGTCGGCTTGACCACGCCGATGGTACCGCGCCAACTCGTATACGCCATTCACGACTCCTTCTTGGTTGGAGATTGGATCTCTCGGACGCTAACCGAAGCTCCGTGGTTTTTCAACTCCACGGTCGTCCCGGCCCGTGTACAGGGCTTGAAACGGGCCGATGATCGCGCCGCCTTGCCGACGGCGGGAATTCCTGCGCATATTCGTGAGCGTATTCATGGAACCCATCACAGTCACCCGCCCGGGCAATCCGACCTGACCCGTGGACAATTTGTACATCCCGCTGCTGGCTCTGGGAGCCGCCCTGTGCTTTTCTTCGGGCCAGATCTGCTCCCGGCTCGGTCTGAACTACGGCACTCCCACCGGCGCCATCTCCTTCTCGCTGTTCACGTCCACCGTCATCCTGCTGATGGTGTTGGGCCCCTTGGTTTCCTGGGACGGTGCGCTGCCGGGCGGGTTGCTGCTGTTCACCGGAGCCGGCGTGCTGTCGCCCTTCTGCACCCAGATTCTGCTGTTCATCTCGGCCAACAAGGTCGGCATCTCCCGGGCCTCGCCGCTGCGCAACACGACGCCGCTCTTCGCCGGGGTGGTGGCGGTGTTGTGGCTGGGGGAAACCGTAACCTTGGCCATCGCCGCCGGCACCCTGCTCATCATCATCGGCGCGACGCTACTGGGCATAAGGGATTCCGAGGCGAACACCCCATACCAACCCATCTACCTGCTGCTACCGGTACTGGCGGCGTTTCTGGGCGGCTTCTCGAGTCCCATGCGCAAGCTCGGGTACAGCATGGTCGACTCCGTGCCGCTGGCCATCTGCGTGGTGCAGGGAGCGGCCTTCGTAGCGCTGTTGCTCTATCTGCTGGTGACGGGGAAACACCGGGAGCTGATCTTCCGGCGCGAGACGGTCCTGTGGTTCGGGCTGTCGGGGCTGCTCAACAGCGTCGCCGTGTCCCTCAACATGACCGCGCTGGAGATGGGGAGCGTGGTGCTGGTGTCACCGCTCATCTCCACCACCCCGCTCTTCACCGTGATCCTGAGCACCGTCTTCCTGCGGTCCTTCGAGCGGGTAACGCTCAAGGTGCTGGTGGGGGCGGCGGCCATCTGCCTCGGCGGGGTCGTGCTCACCGCCTTCTAGTGTGGCGTCCTTCGACTTCGGCTTATTTGAGCAGCGTTCCGTACCCCGGCCGGGATGCCTTGAGTCCCAGGCCCTTCAATGCCTCCCAGATCCACGCCTGGGTATTGGTAATGACAGGCTTGCCCAGGTCCGCCTCCAGCCGCTCGATGACCGAAGACACGCGCCACTTGTTGCACGGCATGTAGATGCCGTCCACGTTGGGGCACTCCTCCAGGACCGCGGCGGCCAGGTCGTAGCCGGTTTCGGGCGACAGTTCCCAGATCTCCTGGGTGTTGTCGTAACCAAGGCCGCGGTTGGCGGCCACTTCGATGTTGTAGTGGTCGAGGAAGCGGATGAGGTTCTCGTCCTGATCGTGAGGGAACGGCGAAGCCATGACCACGCGGTAGACGTCCAGCGACTTCAACGCGCGCACCACCGCGGTCAACACCGTCGAGGCATTCACCGGCGTGATTTCCCGCACCGAGTCCAGCACCAGCCGGTCCGAGCCCGGGCCGCGGTAGGACAGGAACAGCTCACCGGTGATCATGAGGAAATCCAGGGAATCCTTGGTGAGGTCGCGGACGACGTCGGCAAAGGCCTCCTCCACCTTGGCGAAGGTCTCGTCCGTGAACGAGGTGACATGGAGAGGCCGGCCCTTGATTTCGATGCCTTCCGGCAGAATGCTGTAGTATTCCTGAATGGTCGGATCATCCAGATTGGGTGAGATCAGACCCAAAGTCTTCATCAAGTCCTCCATGAGGCGCCAAGTCGCTGTATATCCGCCCCGCTCCGCAACTCCCTCGCGACGGCCGGCGCCCCAAATAAAAAACCAGCGCGCCCTCCTGGCCTATAGGCCTGCCAGGCGGCGGCTGGTTTCGTCTCGGGTATTGTCTAGCCTATCATCTCGCATGCGTTGCGGGTGCCGGTTCGGACACCGTTCAACCCGCATTGCCCGTTCGGCTGTAGGACGCCTACCAGAGCCGCCTAACGGTGTCAAGAACCCCCACGACGAGGCCTTTTTGCGTTCCCGGACCTCCGCACCCGCCGCCCTCCCCCGGTACTTCTCCCTTGACTTTACCCGGCGGACACACTTGAATCGCTATCTGGGAACCTGCCCGAGTCACACGTTGATGAAACTGCTCACGTTGCTGGCCAAAAGCTTTAGCTGGAAACCCTACGCCAAGGCCTTTGCCGAGGCCGAGGATCCAGCCGCGGAGGCCACCGCCGTCACCGAGACCGTGGTGGTGCTGGTGGAAGTGGAAAACGCCGACCGGGACAACCCGTCCACGCTCCGGCAGGCGCTGAAGCACATCAAGTGGCTGGCCAACAAGAAACGGATGAGGAACGTCGTGCTCCATTCGTTCGCCCATCTCGGCGGCGACAGCGCCGCTCCCGACCAGGCCCAACGGCTGCTCGAGGAGGTGGCACGGCGCTTGCACAACACCGGGTACCAGGTCTGGATGACCCCTTTCGGCTACTTCTGCGAGTGGGACATCAGCGTGTATGGCGACAGCCTGGCCAAGGTCTGGAAGGAAATCTGACGGCGACGAGGTAATACCATGGCGAACCAAAGGATCGTAGGCCTCCCGGCGACGCGCGGCGAGGGCGAGGACAAGGTTTCGGGGCGGGCTCGATACACCGCGGACATGGCGGTGCCGGACATGCTCTGGTGCAAGGCGCTCCGGAGCCCCATCGCCCACGGACGCATCAAGCGCATCGACACCGGCAAAGCACTGGCGGTCCCCGGCGTCAGGGCCGTGGTGACCGGAGCGGACCTCGCGGGCGCCCGCATCGGCAAGAAGATCGTCGACATGCCGCTCCTGGCGGACGGTGTGGTCCGCTACATCGGCGAGAAGGTGGCTGCGGTGGCCGCGGACAGTGAAGCCGCGGCCGAGGCCGCCAGCGCGCTCCTGGAGGTGGAATACGAGGAACTGGAGGCGGTGGTGGATCCGGTGGAAGCCGCCAGGCCGTCGGCCCCGTTGATCCATCCCGAGGTGGCCACCTACCCCGGGCTGCTGCACCGGATCGATGCGCCCAGCAACGTCTTCGTGCGGCTCGAATGGCGCAAGGGCGACGTGGATGCGGCGTTCGCGGAGGCCGATCTGGTGGTGGAGAACACCTTCACGACGCCGATGCAACACCACGGCTACATCGAGCCGCACTGCTGCATCGTGGAAGCCCGGGGCGAGGGCGCGGAAGTGTGGGCCTCCACCAAGAGCCTCTTCGCCCTGCGGGACCACATTGCCGGCGCCCTGGGCATTCCCGCCCACAAGATCGTCGCCCACCCCGGCTACATCGGCGGGGACTTCGGCGGCAAGGGCGACGCCAACGACATCGCCCTCTGCTACGTGCTTTCCCGGAGCACCGGGCACCCGGTCAAGTACCTGATGGAGTACACCGAGGAGCTGATCTCGGGAAACCCGCGTCACGCCTCCGTCACCACCGTCAAGACCGGGGTCAAGAAGAACGGCCTCATCGTCGCCCAGCACATGCACCTGCTGTTCGACAGCGGCGCCTACGGCGCGTACCGCCCCCAGGGCTATCTGGTGGGCGCGCACAGCTCCGGGGGTCCGTACAAGATCGCCCACTTTCTGCTGGAAGAGAGCTACGTCTACACCAACAAGATGCCCTGCGGTTACATGCGCGCCCCGGGCCACCCCCAGGGATTCTTCGCCAACGAGAGCCAGCTCGACATGGTGGCGCGACGGCTGGACATGGACCCCGTGGAGCTGCGCCGCATCAACTTCGTGCACGACGGCGACCTGGACCCCACCGGCGAACCGGTGGGCCACATCCAGCCGGACGAGACTTTGGACAGCGCCATCCGTACCTCCGGCTTCCACGCGCCCCGGGAGAAGAACGTCGGACGCGGCATCGCCCTGGGCCATTGGATGTCCAAGGGCGGCGAGTCGTACGTCGACCTGCGGGTGGAAGCCGACGGCGCCGCGACGCTGGGGGCATCGCTCGTCGATGTCGGCCCCGGCGCCTACACCATGATGCAGCAGGTGGTGGCCCAGGAACTGGACCTGCCGCTGGAGCAGGTGCGCTTCGAGAGCGTGGATACCACCCGCGTGGCCAAGGACACCGGTGTGCGCGGCAGCAGCAGCACCCGCGTCCAC
>JAPOQB010000691.1 GCA_026710965.1 Deltaproteobacteria bacterium
AGATTCCGCCGTCCAAGGACATCATGTTCCCCGAGTTCTACGACCGGGCCCTGGCCTGGTACAACAACAAGGGATGGATGAAGAAGTAAGGTAGAGTCACAGCGATACGTGTTGCAAAGAGGGGGATCCCTCTGATGCCCTGCGGGACATCGGAAGGGTCCCTCTTTATACCCACGATAGAGTCAGAGAAGCCGTCAACAACCAACAATCAGAAGGAGGATACGCATGAGGGCCAAAAGGATCGTAAGAGGAATTGTCACAACCCTGGTAGGCGCGGGACTGCTGTTAGGCGGTCAGGCGCTCGCGCAGGAGAAGCTCCGCATCCCGGTTGCGCAGACCAACTCCACCACCTCGCTGGTGGAGCAGGTGGCCATCCACAAGGGTTTTTTCAAGGACATCGGCTACGACGCCAGGGTCTACTCGGTTTCGGGTGGTGAGAATGCCGCGGTCCTCGCTCTGGAACGGGGTCAGCTCCCCTTCTTCGGGTCCGATGACAACATCGCGCTGGCCATTCGACCGGGCAGCAACATCCGCATCGTCGGCACCGAGCTGAACACCCTGCCCTACTGGCTCGTGGGCGGTAAGCACGTCAAGTCCTACAAGGACCTGCCACGGCCGGTAAAGGTGGGCATCAGCTCTCCCACGTCCGGCAACGTCTACGTCTCCCTCAAGCTGCTGCAGACCGCGGGCATCCCGGAGAAGGACGTGCGTCTGATCAAGGTCGGCGGATCGTCCGCGCGGTTGGCGGGCGTCAAGGCCGGCAAGATCGACGTGGGCTCTCTCACCTTCGGCAAGATGCTGGCGGCACGCGATGCGGGCCTGACCGTTCTCGGCGCCGCGGAACAGTTCGTCAAGGAATACGCGTTCCTGCAGCTCGCCATGAACAAGAACTTCATCAAGGACAATCCCGATAAGGCCGTTGCCCTGATGGGCACGCTCATTCGCGGATGCGCCTTTGTCAACGACCCCAAGAACGGCGAAGAAGTGCTGAACGTCTACCAGAACGTGATGCGCAACAAGCCGCACATCGCCAAGAAGATGTACGAGATCGAGATTTTGGAAGCCAAATCCATCCCCAATCGCTGTCAGGCCACCGCGGCGGGCATCGAAGCGTACATCGAGTCGGCGTTCTGGACCAAGTCCATCGCGAAGGATACCAAGATCCCCCCGATGGAGCAGATCATGTTCCAGGAGTTCTACGACAAGGCCCTGGCCTGGTATAACAACAAGGGGTGGATGAAGAAGTAGGCCCGACGGCCCGCCTCTTCACCACAACGGCGAAAGGGACCCTTTCGATGTCGCGGGACATCGGGAGGGTCCCTTTCTCTTTCCGGAGGGGTTGCCTTGGACGTTCATCCGTTCCGGCGAGGTTACACGAGCATCTGGAGGGCGGCCGCGGCGTAGACCCTGGCCGCTCGCCGCACCTGCTCCAGCGGCACCACCTCGGCGTCGGTGTGGGCGAAGGCCAGGTCCCCGGGTCCGAACATGACGGTCTCGATGCCGTTCTCGTTCAGGTAGCCCGCGTCCAGCGCCGCCGGGAACCACAACGGCGGCCCCGTCTCACCCGCCATCTCGCGCGCCACGGCAAGGGCCACGGCCACCTCGCTATCCTCTGACACCTCGGCGGGATACATGAAGTTGCCCTGGGTAACCTCCACCTGCCAGGGCTCCAGGTCCGCCAGGGCACGGGCGATGGCGGCCAGGGCCTCCGCGGGTTCCTCGCCCGGCATGAGCCGCCGGTCGAGCGTCAGCCGGCAACGGTCCTGGATGGTGTGCAGGATGTCGGGGCCGCTTTCGATGTGGGTGGCCACCAGGCTCGCCTCCCCCAGTTCCGGGTGGGCGATGCCGTCCACCAGGCCGTCCAGGCGCTCCAGCACCGCGCGCGCGCCGTCCACCGCGTTGACCCCGGCCCACGGCGTGCTGCTGTGGCAGGACTTGCCGCGCACCACCACGTCCACGTCGATCCGGCCCTTGTTGCCCAGACAGACCCGGTTGGTGGTGCCCAGCCCGACGATGCCGTAGCGGGCCGTGAGACCGTCCTGTTCCAGCATGTACCGGGCCGCATCGTGCCGGCCGGTTTCCCCGGCCGTGCTCACCGCCAGCGACAGCGGACGCGCCAGCTCCCCGCCGGATCGGCACACCGCTGCCGCGGCCGCCAGCATCGCCGCCAGCGCCGCCTTCTGCTCGCAGCCGCCCCGGCCCCACACGCACGGTCCGTCAAACCCGTAGGGTTCCCCGGGGACCACCTCTCCCGAGAAAGGTTCCGCCATCGAGCCCGCCGGGAAGGTCATGGCGTAACCCATGAAGAGCAGTCCCTCCGCCGGATCCACCTCCGCGGGGCCAAGCCGCCACAGCAGATTTCCCATACCGTCGGTCCGCGGCGTCACCCCGGTGAGCGTCTGGAGCCGCGGCGCAACCACATCCGCGACGAAGCCCGTCACCGCCGGATCCGCCTCCATGCGCTCCTTGTGCTCCGAGGGGACCCGCAGCAGCTCGGTGAACAGCGCATCCAGCTCGGCATCGTCGACGTGCTCGCCGGCAATACGAAAAGCTTCCCGGACATCCATGGTGGTCAGGCCTCCGGTTCGAATATTCCCACCCGGATCGCCTGCCCCCGTCCGGATTCCGGGCAGGCGCTGAGGGCCACCAGACAGTCCATCTCGGCGCGGAAGTCCACGTGGGCCTCCTCCTTCGGGCGGACGAAGGTGTCGAACATGGCGCCGGTATCCGGGTCGATGCGCATGGTCTGAAAGATGTTGAACGGGCTCGGGATGTCCACCGGGGCGATATCCCACGGCCCCACGGCCTCGGACAGGTTCTCGTAGCAGCCGTGGGTAGGAATGTCCTCCGGCCGCTTGGGATTGGGATCGACCCCCTCGATGAAGTTTCGCTGGGCCAGTCCCGCCGCCACCAGCTCGAAGCGCTTGCGGCTGCACATGCCCTTCTGCAGGTCGTGCCGCCCCTCGGGGAACGTATCCGCCACGATGGTCAGCAGTGGATTGTTGAGCTTCGAAAGGAGTTGGTCGCCAGTGCTGATGAAGAGCTTCGCCTGGTTGGTCTTGGTCCTGGCCTGATCGAAACGCTCGGTGAGATCGTGCAGGTTGAAGGCGACGAAATCCACCACCGACCTCCCCGCCACCCGGATGCACTGGCCCTTCGTCACCGTAGAGGCCCACCCGGAGTTCTTCGGCACCGTCACGCTGTCAAGGACGTCTTCAGGCATGTGTCACCGAATGTTTGCAGTCGAAGATCAGGCTAGCTTTCCGGGCAGCCTGTGGTGTCTGGTTAATTCGCATCATAATCCGCGGGTCTTTTTCGCCGTCGGCTGCGTTGTTCTTCCTCGCGTGGTGCCCGCCACTGCTCGTCATCGCGCCTTGCCGACGACAAAGAATCCTCCGCATATTTTTTTGACGCGAATTAACCAGACACCACACTAGGTTGGCGCCCTTCGACTTCGCTTCGCGAAGCCTGTCCTGAGCTCGACGAAGGGCTCAGGGCGAACGGGTTTTGATCCAGTTTCCCAACCGTTCGCCCTGAGCGTAGCGAAGCGAAGTCGAA
>JAPOQB010000251.1 GCA_026710965.1 Deltaproteobacteria bacterium
GCACGCCGCGGCTGAAGATCAAGATGAGCCCGACCTCTGACGAACGGTACGCGGAGTACGGGAGCGGCGGCGGCACGACGACGCTGACCTTCGTCTACACGGTGGTGGAGCCGGACACATCGACGGGCATCGCGGTGATCGGGGACACGCTGGAGCTGCACACCGGGACGATCGCGTCGACGGCGACGCAGGCGGCCGCGGTCCTGGACCATGGGGGACTCGCCCACGATGCGGCCCACCAGGTCAACTGGAAGCAGGAGTCGACGCCGCCGATGCTCGACAGGGCGACGGTGCACGGTCCGACGCTGAAACTTGCCTTCGACGAAGACCTCGATGACGCGTCGGTGCCGTCGGGCGATGCGTTTACGGTGAGCGCGACTCCGGAGGGCGGCTCCACCAGGTCCATCAGCGGCACCACGGACGTGAGGATCCAACGCGAGGAGGTGGTGGTGACCCTGGAAGGGGAGGTCGCATATGGCGAGACCGTGACGGTCGCCTACACCAATCCGGGCGGCGGCAACAACCCGCTGCGCGACAACGCCGCCACCCCCAACGAGGTGGAAACCTTCTCCGGGGAGCCGGTGATCAACCTCATCGGGGAACCGGGGGGGCTGAAGCTGCTCGTCGGCACCGTTGATGGGAACCAGGTGACGCTGTATTTCGGCGAGACGCTGCACCCCTCGGCGGGGTCCGTGACCGCGAAGCAGTTTTCGCTCGCCCCCTCCCTCGGCGCCATCAACAGCAACGTCGAGCGACTTGAGAACTGGATCCGGTTGACCACGGCCAACACGGCGAGCAAGGGGCAGGCTCTCACCATCAGCATCTCCGATACGAAAGGCATCGAGGGTTTGACCGGCAACACGCTGAACTCGGTGAGCGGCTATTCGCTGACGAACATCACCGGGACCTCGGCCCCGGCCCCGGTGCTGGCGGCCACGGATCCGGCGGTGGTCAAGGGCGATACGCTGACCCTGACCTATGACAGGACGCTGCACGCCGGCAGGGCGCCGGCGGCGTCCAACTTCACCGTCGCGGGGACGACGAAAGCGACGGGGGTGGACGCGGTCGTCATCAGCGGCACGGCCGTGGTGCTGACCCTGAGTCCACCGGTCGAGCCGGGCGACACGGGCATCGAGCTGAGCTACGCCAAGAACGCGAAGCCGTTTACGCAAAATCTACAGGGCGACCAGTCGGCTGCGTTCACCGGCCAGGCGGTGACCAACGACACGCCGGAACCCGCTCAGCCGCCGCCGCCCGTCGTGCCGCCACCGCCCGTCGTGCCGCCACCTCCGGTGCAGTCCCCGGCGCCGAGCTTCGGGGTTGCGGCGGTGGCGTCGCTGGCGCTGGACCGGGGGCGGGCGATGGCGCCGGTGGTGCTGCCGCCGGCAACGGGGGGCAACGGAACGCTGACGTATAGCCTGAGGTCGTCGCCGGCGGGGCTTGCGGCGTTGGACTTCGATCCGGCGACGCGGCGGCTTTCGGGAACGCCCGGGGCGTCGGGGAGCTGGACCTTCACGTACCGGGCGGAGGACGCTGACGACGACCGGACGGATTCGGACGCCGCGGTGCTGACCTTCGAGGTGGCGGTGACAGTGACGGGCCAGGCGAAAGCGGCGGTGAAGCGCACGCTGTCGGGGGTGGCGGTGCGGACGCTGTCGAGCGCCCTCGGCCACATCGGCGTGCGGCTGGCGAACGTGGTGCCGACGGCGGGCCTGACGCTAGCGGGCCGGCGTATGGAGTTCGCGGCCCCGGGCCTGGGGGTGGAGGGCGCGGGGAGCGCCTGCGCCTGGGGCGGGTTGGACCGGAACGGGTTCGGGCGGCACGGATTGGACGGGCAGGGGTTCGACCGCCCCGGCCTCGGGGACGCCCGGCGGGACGGCCTTGGGCCGGGCGGCGGCTGCCAGGGATGGAGCCGGGGGATCGGCACCGAGGAGCTTCTGGGCGCCAGCGCCTTCTCGTGGCTGCTGGGGGCGGCGCAAGGGTCCGGGGGAGTCGACCCCGCGGCGGCGCGCTGGGCGGTGTGGGGCCGGGGGGACTTCTCGGACTTCGCGGGGCGTCCGGAGGGCATGAGCTACGACGGCAAGGCTCGGAGCGGCTGGCTGGGGGTGGACGCCCGGAAGGGCCGATGGGTGGCCGGGCTGGCGGTGTCCCACGGGGTCTCGGAGGCGGACTACAGCTACGAAGGCGGGGCGGTAGATGGGCGGCTGGAGACGACGCTGACGGCGCTCTACCCGTACGGGCGCTGGACGCTGGCGGAGGGGCTGGAGGTGCGCGGGGTTCTGGGGGCGGGGAGCGGGGAGGCGCGTCACATGCCCGGGGACGCCGAGGCCGCGACCAGCGATCTGACGATGCGGATGGGATCGGCCGGGGTGCGCCGGGAATTGCTCGAGGTTGCGGGGATCGAGCTGGCGGCTCGGGCGGACGCGAGCGTGGTGCGGATGGAGATCGAGGCGGGGCCGGAGTTCATCGACGGGGTGAGCGCGGACAGTTGGCGCGCGCGGGTGGGTCTGGAGGCCACGCGGCGGCTGGCGCTGGGCGAAGAGACGGCGCTGACGCCGTTCATGGAGGTGACGGGGCGACGGGACGGCGGCGACGGGCTGGAGGGGAGCGGGCTGGAGGTAGCGGGCGGTGTGCGGTACACGGCGCCGCGTGTGGAGGTGGAGGCGCGCGGGCGGCTGCTCGCGACGCATGCCGAGGAGGGTGCTCGGGAGCGGGGTGTGAGCGTGACCGCGCGGCTCGGTCCCGGGGCGGACGGTCGCGGGCTGTCGCTGTCGCTCAGGCCGCGCTGGGGCACGGGCACGGGCGGCGCGGAGGCGCTGTGGCGGGACGAGTTGCCGGGGCTCTCGGGGGCCGGGGACCGGACGGCGTTTGACGCCCGCATCGGTTACGGGGTGGGGCTCGCGGAGCGGGGGCTGTTGACGCCGTTCCTGGAGGCGGGGGTGTCGGAGAGTCGTCGGCTGCGGGTCGGGACGCGTTTCGACGGCTGGCGGGCGGACCTCGGGATGGAGCTGTCGGGCGAGCGCCGCGACGACGGCAACGGCGGGACCGAGCACGGCGTGTTGCTCGACCTCAGGCTGCGGTTCTGAGAGGGTGGCGAGGGCGACAGCCGGCGAGCCCTGCCGACGGTGCCACCGGGTCTGCAACGAGTCTGGGGGGTCGCCTTCCCATCAAGCCCCGGACCCTGCCGGTCACGGCCGTGTCGGCGGCTGTCCTGACGCGGACCTGTTGCGGCGGCGGAGATCGAAATATCCTGTTCGAAGTCCTCAACGGTAACCAACCAAGCGATAAGCCGAAACTCCCTACGACATGAGTCGCCGCCCTTCGACAAGCTCAGGACAGGCTTCGCGAAGCGAAGTCGAAGGGCGCCACACGGAGTTTTTCAACAACCTGTTGGTCGTTGCCCGCCACGGGTGGCCGGACTTCGAGCTAGTGTAGTGTCTGGTTAATTCGCATCATAATCTGCGGGTCCTTTTCGCTCCGCGCATCCTGAGCGAAGCGAAGTCGAAGGGCGGCTGCGTTGCTCTTCCTCGCGTGGTGCCCGCCACTGCTCGTCATCGCGCCTTGCCGACGACAAGAAATCCTCCGCATATTGTGACGCGAATTAACCAGACACCACACTAGAGGACGACCCGTCATGGACCTTGTCCGTTCCGGTGGCCGGTGGAGAAATTGAAGGAGGTTAGACTGTGCCTGGAGAGTGGGCTTGGCGAGACTGTTCGTGTCTTCTATAAATCATAACACCAAGCAGTTATGAGTGATTCCCGAGGTAGATACATGGTCGGCGTGGACGTCGGCGGCACTTTCGTCGACTTCGCACTCTGTGACCGCGATGGTGAGATGGCCATCCACAAGGTGCCGGTCGAGCCGGCGGATCTGGCCGGGTCCATCATGCGCGGCATCGCGGAGTTGGCGCTGCGGCAAGGAACCGACGCAGGCACCTTCCTCGGGCGCATCGAACTCGTGGTTCATGGCACCACCGTGGCCACCAACGCCCTTCTCACCGGTGCCGGCAGCCGCACCGGCCTGCTGACCACCAAGGGCACCCGAGACGCTTTGGAAATGCGCCGGGGCGTCAAGGAGGAGCCTCTCGACAACAAGTACGAAGCACCGCCGCCGCTGGTTCCTCGCTATCTGAGGCTGTCGGTGGACGAGCGGGTGGACTGGAACGGCGACATCATGGCGGAGTTGGATTTGGGCTCGCTGGAGGCGGCGGTCCAGGCCCTGAAAACGCACGAGGTCGAGGCGGTGGCCGTGTGTCTCATGCATGCCTATGCCAACGACGCGCACGAGCGCCGGGTCGCGGCGCGGCTGCGCGAGGCGCTCACGGACGCCTACCTCACCGTGTCCTCGGAGTTGCTGCCGCAATTGGGTTACTACAGCCGGGTCAGCACCGCGGTGCTCAACAGCTATGTGGGTCCTCTGCTGAAGTCCTACCTGTCGTCGCTGGCGGCCCGTCTCGCCGGCGCGGGTTTCGGCGGTCAACTGCTCATCATGAACTCGGCGGCCGGGCTGATGGCGCCGGAGGAGATCATCCCGCGGGCGGCGGCGGCGCTCCTGTCCGGTCCGGCGGCGGCGCCGGTGGCGGCACAGGTCTACGCCGCGGGCACCGGGGCGTCTGACTGTGTGGTGATCGACATGGGCGGCACCAGCCTGGACATCTCCCTGGCGTCGGGAGGCGAACCCCGGGAGGTGACCGAGGGCCGTGTCGGGCGGTACGCCACCGCGCTGCCGATGATCGACATCCGCACCCTCGGCGCCGGCGGCGGCAGCATTGCCCGGATCGATGCGGGCGGTGGGCTTCAGGTGGGCCCCCGGAGCGCCGGCGCCGCGCCTGGACCCGCCTGCTACGGCAAGGGCGGTACGCTGCCCACCTGCACGGACGTCGACCTTTTGCTGGGCTACCTCGATCCCGACTACTTTCTCGGCGGTCGCATGCGGCTCGCGCGGGAACCCGCGGACCGGGCGGGGCGGGGGCCGCTGGCCGCCCCCCTGGGCGGGTCCGGGGGGGGGGCGGCGGGGGCCGCCTAGGAGGTGATCAACGCCGGCATGCCCGCCGGCGTCCGCGACATGATCGTGGACCACGGACTCGATCCCGAGGCCATGCCCATGGTGGTGGGCGGCGGTGCCGGGCCGGTGCACGCGGCCGCGGTGGCCATGGAACTGGGCATGCGGAAGGTGATCGTGCCGCGGCAGTCCGGCGTGTTTTGCGCGGTGGGTATGTTGTTCGCCGACCTCAAGCATGACCTGGTGCGGAGCTGCTACGCTTCCGGCGAGCAACTGGCCCCGGAACGCTGGCATGCGCTGTTCGCCGCCATGGCAGGGGAGGGCCGCCGTACGCTGGTGTCGGAAGGGGCGCGCCTGGACGAGGTGGAGGTGCGCTACTCCGCGGACCTCCGCTACCTGCGTCAGATCCACGAGCTCAGCCTGCCCGTTGACGAAGACTTGGCGAAATGTCTGGAACTCGACGACCTGCATGCCCGTTTCGACGCCCTCCACGAGCGCCATTTCGGCTACGGTCTTCCCCAGGAAACGCTGGAGGTGGTCAATCTGCGTGTCCGGTGCGTCGCCCGCAGGCCCCGGCCGGAGCTTCCCCGCGCCCGGACAAACGGGGCGGGGACGTCCGTGCCCCACGGGGCGCGGCGCGCCTACAGCCCGGGGGAGATGACTTTCCGGCGGTTCGCGGTGTACCGTGGGGACTCCTTGGACGGCGGCTGTCGCCTGGAGGGACCGGCCATCTTGGAGTTGCCACAGACGACCGTCGTGGTGCCCGCCCCGTTTTCGGTGCGGTTGGACGAGGCAGGGAGCTTCGTTCTGACCCGTGGGGACGGTCCGTAGGGGATCCGTCAGGTATGGAAGCATGACCGTTGAGCTCTCACAATCCGCCCGCACGGTGGTGTTCCAGCGCCGGGTGAAGTCCCTGGCCCACGAGATGGCCCGGGCGCTGTACCGCAGCAGCCGCTCCCCGCTGATCAACAACGGCGACTTCGCGCTGGGCTTTCTGGATGCCCGGGGGCGGATGCTGGAGCAGGACGAGCACCTGCCGTTGATGGCCTTCTCCCTCTACCCGGGCTGCGGCTACCTGATGGACTTCTTCGAGGGCGAC
>JAPOQB010000250.1 GCA_026710965.1 Deltaproteobacteria bacterium
ATGTAGATCATCACGGCCGACGAGAGCAGGATCAGGCTCATGATCTGCATGAAGCCGTCGTAGGTGCCGTAGACGTCGAAGTAGACGCCCGCCAGGAAGGGTCCTCCGGCGGAGCCCACCTGGTGGACGATGAAGCTCAGGCCCATGATCAGGCCCGCCAGCCTTGGTCCCACCATCTCGAAGAACATCACGTTCTGGATCGCAATGGTGCCGAAGGTCGGCCCCATGGCCAGCGCCACCACGATGTAGAAGGCCAACGGGTTCGAGAAGTCGAAGGACATGGCCAGGGTGCCGAAGCCGCGGAAAAGGTAGGAGAGGGCCAGCATCTGGGAGCGGCCGTAGCGATCGGACAGCCAGCCGAAGCTGAGGGCGGAGACGGCGGCGGCGATGCCGAAGACGGACACGGCGATGGCCCCGACGGCCGGGTCGAAGTCCTTGCTCAGTGCGATGCCCACCAGATGCACGCTCTGGAACAGCGCCACGCCGCAGGAGAACCGCGCCGCGAACAGCAGCAGCATGGTGCGGTCCCGCAGGTAGGGGAGGCAGCTTCCCCAGGTCGCGGCCTCGCGCCGGCTGGCGGAGGAAGGGGCGGGGTCGCGGGCGCCGATCCACCCGAACGGAAACGCCACCACCAGGAGCAGCACCCCGCACGCGAAGGCGGCCACCCGCCAGTTGTAGCTGCCGATGAGGAAGTACAGCAGCGGCGCCAGGAAGAACGGGCTCAGGGGCGACGCCGTCTGGACGATGCTCACCACGAAGCCGCGGCGGTTGGCCTCGTAGTGCTTTGCCACCAGCAGCGAGATGATCACCAGCCCGCACGCGCCCTTGGCCATGCCGGTCATGATTCCGAAGGTCAGGCATAGCTGCCACAGGTTCTGCGACAACCCCATGCCGAAGAAACCGGCGGCCATGAGGAGAATCCCGCCAAGGATCACCGGACGGGTGCCGAGGTCGTCCGCCTTCTTGCCGAACAGCCCCCCGCCGATGCCCCAGCCCAGCATGGCGAAAACGTAGGGAATCGTGGCCGTGGCGCGGGACCAGCCGAAGGTGTCCTCGATGGGCGTCAGGAACAGGCTGAACGCGTTCATGCTGATGGACGTGATGACCACGACCGCGGCGGAGAAGAGCACGATGAGGCTGCGCGGGAGGTGCATTGCTATCTCAGGAGATGACGCCCGCCCCCGGACGGGGTGCGGGGCGCGCGGTTTCCGGCGGCACGAGCACGGGGGTTCGCCCGTCACTCATGCGAGGTACCCGCGTTCCCGGTAGAAGCGCCTGGCGCCGGGATGAAGGGGCACATCGTAGGGCGCCTCCTCGTCGTTGGCGCAGAGTTGCGCGATGTCGAGAGGCTTGAAGTTGTCGGTGGGGATGGCCTTCCTGCGGAGCTCGAGAGCTTCGCAGAGGGCATAGGCCACGTCCTTGTGCATGTCCGCGCGCACCACCATGGGCCAGCCGCTGAAGTCGACCGTAGGGACGTCCTCGGTCATGCCCTTGAAGTGCGTCCTGGGCAACAACGCGCCACGGTACCCCATGGCCTTGAGCCGGCGCAGCACCGGGCCGTCGATGGGCAGGTAGCGGAAGCCCTTGTCCACCGCGGTCTGGCCCCAGCTCTTGATCCCCTCGTCGAAGACCGCGTTGACCGTTCCCTTCTCGATGGCCTCCCGCCGGGCCGGATGGCTCGGCCGCGTCACGGACTGGATGGTGCCGCCCCACTTGCGGATGTCGGCGATTGTCATGCCAGCCGCCCTGAGGATGGAGGCCACGGTAAACGCCACCGGAGTATCCACCAGGCTGCGCTTGCCGGTGGGGCCGGTGGACAGGTGCAGCGGGATGCGGTCCCTGGCGATCTGTTGCAGCGAAGTGATGCCAGTGGACTCGTGGACCGCGAAGCCCATGACGTCCCAGGACGGGAACACCGCGAGGGTGCGCAACGGCATGCGCCCCTCCAGCGGCCCTTTCCCCTTGTAGGCGAGCGTGACCGATGCCGACGGGTTGATCCAGGCCATGGATAGCTTGCCGTCCGCGAGTTGCTTGAGCTCGCGGAAGCTGTCGGCGCCGAAGGAAAGGGAAACGCAGTCGTCCTGACTGCCGCGCGGCAGCAGGGACAACTGGAGGTAGTAGCCCAGCCGGGCGTCGGTCTGCAGCACGCCTTCCGCCGCCCGGCGGGTCTGGTGGGAGAGGGAGGTCTCGTACAGGCCCGAGGCCAACTCAAGCATGCCCTTCACCCGTTGAACTGCCGCGTTGTACCGGCGCTTGGTGGCCATGAGCGGAACGTCTAAAGGCCGTAGAGGGCCTTGGGGTTGTGGTACAGGATGTTGTCCTTTCGCTCCTGGCTGACCTCGTCCATCTTCTTGAAGTCGAGGATTGCGTCCATCTCGCTGGACGGATCCGTGTGGCCGTAGTCGGTGCCGATGACCAGACCGCCCTCGCCCGAGTACTTGAGGACGTAGGGGATGTCGTCGTTGGTCTGGCAGGTGACGTAGATGCCGTACTCGGCGAAAAGGTCCTTGGGGAACTCGCGTCCGGCAGCCTGGTAGCGGTTCTCGCTCTCCAGGTAGATCCACGGCACCCACTGGGAGGAGGCTTCGATGAAGCCCCACCGCAGGTTCGGGAAGACCTGGGGAATCTCGCTCATGATGAGGCCCAGGCACGAGGTCACCGTGGGCGCCCGGAACATGGCGAAGCGGCCCGCCGCCGTCGGGCGGTAGGTGTCGCAGTTGACCGGGTTGCCGTTGGCGATGTGCACGGCGATGGCCATGTCCAGATCGCTGGCCGCCTGGTAGACGGGGTAGAAGTACGGGTCGGTCATGTCCCGGTCCCCCTCCAGCGGGCGCATGCACACGGCCACCGCGCCGTCTTCCTTGGCCTGCTTCATCTGCGCGGCGGCCTCGTCCAGCGCCAGCACGGGCACGACACAGGACCAGCGCAGCCGGCCCTCGCTCTGCCGGTAGATGTCCCCGAGCCACCGGTTCCAGCTCCGGCACAGGGCGGCCTCCGTGTCCGGATCGGTGGTGATCTGCTCGATCCAGAAAGTGTTGTGCAGCACCTGGACGTCGACCCCCAGCTTGTCCATGTGATCGAGTCTGAGCTGGACGTCGTCCAGCTCCCGGGCCGCCTTGGGCGACTCCACGTTCCGTCCGAACTGGTCCGACAGGTCGCGCAACTGTTGCTCGCTGTAGGTGGGGAAGCGGAACCCGCGGATCTTGTCGTCGATGATCCAGTATTGCTTGACCGGGTTGTCAGGCGAAGCGAAAAGCTGCGGGCGGAGCTTTTGCTCGGACGGCTCCAGAAAGTCCCACGTGCGTTCCGTCTCGATCACATGGGCATCCGCATCGATGACCGGGAGCGTTTCTTGAGTGGACATGGCGCGACTCCTTGATACGTGGCCGGGGCACCCCGGACCTCTACGGCAATGGTAATTCCCGACGCCCGGTGGAAGATCGGTGAGTGACAATTGTTAATTCGACCAACACACGCCGTTTGTCAACCGTTTGGAACGGCGGATCGGCGCACGAATCGGGTCCGCGGACGCGATCTCAGTGCAGGTTGGCGCCGCCGTTGACCAGGATGGACTGCCCGGTCACGAAAGCGCTCAGCTCCGAAAGCAGGTACAGCGCGGTTCCCACCACGTCGTCCGGTTTTTCAATGCGTTGCAGCAGCCGCTTGGCGGCGGACCGCTCGTAGTCCTCGAGGGCGGCCTCGGTGGGCTCGGACTCGCTGGCGGTGGAGCCCGGCGCCAGGGTGTTCACGCGGATGTTGAAGGGGCCCAGCTCGCGGGCGAGCACCCGGCTGAAGCCCACTACCGCCGCCTTGGACACGACGTAGTGCATCATGCCGGCGCCGCCGTTGTAGGCCATGTTGGAGGCGATGTTGACGATGCTGCCCTGCCGGCGCTCCTGCATGGCCGGCGCCACGGCCCGGCTGCAGAGCCATAGTCCCTTGACGTTCACGGCCATCACCCGGTCCCATTCCTCTTCACCGATGTCCTGGAAACCCGACCGGGTCACCGGCACGCTCATAAACACCGCGGCGTTGTTCACGAGCCCGTCGATCCTGCCGAAGGATTGCAGGGCGGCCTGGGCCATGGTCTGGCAGCTCGACAGGTCCGCGACATCGGTCTTGACGCCGAGGGCCCGGCCGCCGCTTGCGGCAATCTCCGCGGCCACGGACTCGGCCGCCGCGCCGTCGATATCCGCGGCCACGGGGATGCCGCCCTCCCGGGCGATGCCCAGGCAATAGGCCCGGCCGATGCCGTTCCCCCCTCCGGTCACGATG
>JAPOQB010000339.1 GCA_026710965.1 Deltaproteobacteria bacterium
CCTCCCGGTGTTCGTGACCGAGAACATGGTGGGCCACAAGCTGGGAGAGTTCTCGCCCACGCGCACGTTTCACGGCCACGCGGGGGACCGCAGGGGCGACGCCCGGGGCGTGAGGAGATAGGCCATGGAGGCGCGCGCCATTACGAAGTTCGCCCGGGTCTCGCCTCGCAAGATGAGGCTCGTGGTGGATCAGGTCAGAGGCCGGTCGGTGGAGGACGCACTGACGATTCTCAAGTTCGTGCCGAAGGGCTGCGCCGGTATCGTGGCCAAGACCCTTCGCTCGGCGGTGGCCAACGCCGAGAACACCCAGAGCGTGGACGTGGACCTCTTGTACGTCAAGTGGGCCGAGGTCGGTCAGGCGGGGATGTGGAAACGGTTCATGCCGCGCGGAATGGGCCGCGCCAACCGGATACGCAAGCGTCTCAGCCATCTGACCGTTGTGGTTGACGAAAGGGCCTGAGGATGGGACAGAAAACGCACCCCAAGGTTTTCCGCATGCGCGTCATCGAGTCGTGGGATTCGAAATGGTACGCGGGAAACGACTACCCCGAACTGCTGCACGAGGACCTCAAGATCAAGAGGTTCCTCAAGGGCAGGCTTCATCACGCGGGCATATCGAAGATCGAGATCGAACGGGCCACCAACAAGGCCAAGATCAACATCCACACGGCCCGTCCGGGGATCGTCATCGGCAAGAAGGGCGCCGAGATCGAAAAGCTCAAGGAAGAGTTGGGCAAGCTGTCGCCGCGGGAAGTCTTCATCAACATCCACGAGGTGAGAAGGCCCGATCTGGACGCGCAGTTGGTAGCGGAGAACGTCGCCTTGCAGCTCGAACGCCGCGTGGCATTCCGCCGGGCCATGAAGGAGAGCGTTTCCCGCGCGTTGCGCATGGGCGCCCAGGGGATCCGGATACAGTGCGGCGGCCGGCTGGGCGGGCAGGAGATCGCGCGCACGGAATGGTACCGGGAGGGCCGCGTCCCGCTGCATACGTTGCGGGCCGACGTGAGCTACGGCCTGGCCGAGGCCAAGACCACCTATGGCGTCATCGGCGTCAAGGCGTGGATCTTCCGGGGCGAGATCCTGACGAAGCAGGAAGAGCAGCAGAAGGCCTCTTTGGGACTGTAAACGTAACGGGATCGAATCATGCTCGAGCCAAGAAAAGTCAAGTACCGCAAGATACAGAAGGGGCGCAGGGGCGGGTTTGCCCAGCGAGGTTCCAGCCTTTCCTTCGGCGACTACGGGCTGAAGTGCGTGGACCGGGGTTATGTCACGGCGCGGCAGATCGAAGCCGCCCGAGTCGCGCTGACGCGTTACCTGAAGCGCGGCGGCAAGGTGTGGATCCGGGTTTTCCCGGACAAGCCCATCACCAAGAAGCCGGCGGAGGTGCGGATGGGAAAGGGCAAGGGGCCGCTGCACGCCTGGGTGGCGGTGGTGAAGCCGGGCAAGCTGTTGTTCGAGATGGAAGGGGTTCAGCGGGAAGCCGCCAAGGAAGCGTTCCGGCTCGCCTCGCGCAAGCTGGGTCTGGCCACCGTGTTCGTGGAGCGGTAGGCGGGGGGCCTCAATGCAGGCAAAGGAATTGCGAGACTTGAGTTCGGACGAGTTGCGGCAGAAGCGCACGGAGTGCAAGGAAGAGCTCTTCCATCTGACCCTCCGTCGCGCCACCGGACAACTGGAGAACCCCATGAAGCTGCGACAGTCGCGACGCGACCTGGCCCGGGTGGAGACGATCCTCGGAGAGCGCCGGCCCCCGAAAAACGGGAAGGCAACCAATGAGTGAGCGTGGTGTCACGAAGCAGCGTGAGGGTGTGGTCAAGACCAATCGAATGGCGAAGACCGTCGTCGTCGAGCTGGAGCGGATCGTCCTTCACGCGCGGTACAAGAAATATCTGAGGCGCCGGAGCAAGGTGAAGGCCCACGACGAACGCAACCAGTGCCAGGTTGGAGACCGGGTCGTCATCGTCGAGTGCCGGCCGCTCAGCCGCGAGAAACGGTGGCGCGTGAGCCGGATTCTGAACCGTCCGGCGCAGGCTCCGGCAGGCACAGGGGTTTAGTTCGATGATACAAGTGGGGACGGTGCTGGACGTGGCGGACAATTCGGGCGCCAGGAGAGTCCGGTGCATCAAGGTGCTTGGCGGGACGAGGCGGAAGTATGCCTCCGTTGGCGACATCATCGTCGTGTCCGTCAAGGAGGCGATGCCCAACTCCAAGGTGCCCAAGGGCGATGTGGTCAGAGCCGTCGTGGTCCGTACCGCCAAGGAGCTGAGCCGGGTGGATGGCTCGTATATCCGCTTCGACAACAACTCGGCGGTCCTGATCGATAACCAGAAGGAGCCCGTGGGCACGCGAATCTTCGGACCGGTGGCGCGTGAACTGAGGGCGAAACGGTTCATGAAGATCGTTTCTCTGGCGCCGGAGGTTTTGTAGCCGTGAGCCTGTTCGTCCGCAAAGATGACAATGTGATGGTGGTGGCCGGCAAGGAGCGGGGGAAGACCGGCAAGATCATCAAGGTGCTGCCGAAGAAGAGCCGTGTGTTCATCGAACGGGTGAACCTGGTCAAGCGCCATACCAAGCCCCGCAGTGCGCAGCAGCCCGGAGGCATCGTGGAGAAGGAAGCTTCGATCCATGTCTCCAACGTCATGATCATGTGCGATCCGTGCAATGCGCCGGTCCGGGTCGGATACAAGACGCTCGAGGATGGCGAAAAGGCACGCATCTGCCGGCGTTGCGGCCAGGGCATCGGCTGAGCGGGAGTGAAAAGTAACGATGGTCAGGCTTGAACAGAAGTATCATGAGGCGATCGTCCCCGCCATGATGACGGACTTCGCCTATCGGAACAGGTTCCAGGTCCCGCGGTTGAGGAATGTCTCGATCAATGTCTGCATCGGTGAAGCGGTTCAAAACGCCAAGCTCCTGGATGCCGCGGTGGCGGAGTTGGGCGCCATCGGCGGACAACGTCCGGTGGTCACGCGAGCGCGGAAGGACATTTCGAACTTCAAGCTCCGTCGCGGCAATCCCATCGGTTGCATGGTGACGCTGCGTCGCGCGCGGATGTACGAGTTCCTCGATCGTCTGATCCAGGTGGCCCTTCCGCAGGTGAGGGACTTCAAGGGCGTCTCGGACCGGGCCTTCGATGGTTGTGGCAACTACTCGCTGGGGATCCGCGAGCAGATCATCTTTCCTGAAGTGAGAGCGGAGTCGGTGGAACGGCTTCACGGGCTGACGGTGTCCATCGTGACCACGGCCCGGACCGACCAGGAGGGCAGAGCCCTGCTCAAACATCTCGGAATGCCGTTCGTCACCGACGGGGGTACCACCAGTGGCTAAGAAGTGTCTGGTCATCAAGGCGGAAAGAACGCCGAAATTCAAGGTACGGCAGTACAACCGTTGCCCGCTTTGCGGCCGGGCCAGGGCATTCTATCGACGATTCCGCATGTGCCGGATTTGCCTTCGGTTGTACGCTCGCCGGGGAGAGATCCCCGGGGTCATCAAGGCAAGCTGGTAGGAGGCGCATTCCCGTATGAGTATGACCGATCCCATTGCAGACTTGCTGACCCGGATGCGGAACGGCGGGATGGCGAATCACGAAACCGTGGATGTCCCGTGGTCCCGACTCAAGGAATCCATCATGAAGGTCCTGGTGGAGGAGGGGTACGTCAAGCAGATCCGGCGCATCCAGGTCGAAGGCCAGGTGCAGGATACCCTCCGAATCCACTTGAAGTACGGCAGGAATCGTCAGCCGGTGCTGGGCCAATTGAAGCGGGTCAGCCGGCCCGGACGGCGGGTCTATCTCGGCTACAAGGATATCCATCCGGTCCGCAAGGGCTTGGGAACCCACATCCTGTCCACCTCCAAGGGCATCGTCGTGGATCGGGAGGCGGTCAAGGCCAAGGTCGGGGGCGAGTTGCTGTGTTCGGTCAGCTA
>JAPOQB010000413.1 GCA_026710965.1 Deltaproteobacteria bacterium
CACCCATGCATTCGTCGAGACCTTCGCCACCCTCTACATGACCAGGGACGAACTGTGCTCGCGCATCGAGATCAAGGGCGAGGAGCGTTTGCGCGAGGCCCTGGCCCGAAAGAAGGGCGTCATCGCGCTGAGCGCCCACTTCGGCAACTTCGCCATCATCGGCCCCCGGCTCGTGGCCCAAGGCTATGACTTCAGCGCCGTGGTCAAGCTGCCGCAGGACAGGCGGTTTGCCGCGCTGCAGAACGAATACTGCGCCCGGGCCGAGGTCAACATCATACCCGCCCGTCCCAGGCGCCAGTCGGTGGTGCAGACCATCCGGGCGCTGCGGCGGAACGAGATCGTGCTGCTGATTCCGGACGAGTTCAAGACCGCCGGGGTGGAGGTGCTCTTCCTCGGACGCCGCGTGCCCGCGCCGAAGGGACCGATCACCATCGCCCAACGGACCGGCGCCGCCGTGCTCCCGGTCTTCATGGTCCGCGACGCGCACAACCGGCTGACGCTTCATGTCGAACCCGAGATCGAGTTCCTTCAGACCGACGACCGGGAGGCGGACCTCCGCGCCAATGCGCACCTGTTCGTTCAGGAGATCGAGAAGATGGTACGCCGCCATCCGGACCAGTGGAGCTGGATGGGGTTTCGCAAACCCCGCAAAGGGGACACCTCCCACGCAAACACGCCATAGCCTGGAGCATTCATGGACCTTGGTTTGACCGGAAGGGTGGCGATGATCACCGGCGCGAGCCGTGGCATCGGCAAGACCATCGCCTTGGGGATGGCCGCGGAGGGCTGCCGGTTGAGCCTGTGCGCCCGCGGCCGGGAGGATCTCGATGAAACGGTCCGCGAGCTCCGGGCGGGCGGGGTGGAGGTGCTTGGCTCAAGCCTGGACGTCACCGACGAAATCGCGGCGCGACGGTGGTTCGAAGAGACCCGCGACCGGTATCGGGGCATCGACGTCCTCGTGAACAACGTCGGCGGTTCGCGTCCCGGCGGCAACCTGTCCGCCTCCAGCGACGACTGGCAACGCGGCTTCTCCCTCAACTTCTTCTCAGCCCTCGACCTCTGCCGTCTCGTGGTGCCGGCCATGCAGGAACGCCGACGGGGTTGCGTCATCAACATCGCATCCATCTATGGCCGCGAGTGGGGCGGGCCCATGACCTACAACGCCGCCAAGGCGGCCATGATCAGCCTTTCCAAGGAGATGGCGCGGGAGCTGGCGCCCCAGGGCATCCGGGTCAACAGCGTCGCCCCGGGCTCCATCCTGTTTCCCGGCGGTTCCTGGGATCGGCGTCAGAAGGAAAACCCCGAGCACATCGCCGCGTTCGTCGAGCGCGAGCTTCCCGCCGGCCGTTTCGGAACCCCGCGGGAAGTGGCGGATGTGGTGGTATTCCTCGCCTCGGACCGCGCCAATTGGATCTCCGGCGCCTGCATCAACGTCGACGGCTGCCAGTCGAGGTCGTTGATATAAGGACCGTGGAGGCCGGCAGTACGTCGTCCAGCATCAACCGAACCGCCACTTCCGGGTCGATGCCCGGCCGGCCGTTATCCTCGCAATAGCAGTCCGCTACCTCCTCGCGCAGCCACCCGAGATCCAGAACACGGTCGACGCGTGCCAGGACATGATCCTCGGGTACCAACTGCCAAAGCGACTTGGTGATGAACAATTCCAACTGATCGCGGCCCTTGTACCCCAACAACCCGGCACGAAGGTCAGCGGGGTGCTTGACAAATTTATTGATAATAGATTATCAATAACGTCTCTAACAAGAGGGGATCCCATGGAAAACTCGAATCTCAATGTATCATCGCGGCGACTGCCGGTTTTTCCCATCAATGCGTAGGCCAATCAGAGTCAATGGCTCCGCGGGAGAGACGCGGTTCGGACGTGCCGTCTCGCCTCTAGACAGTGGCGTGGCCGTTCAACTTGTTTGGGCTGGTACCCTCGCGACCCTGCTGTGGGTCGCCGCGGCCTGGGCGATGGGGTGGCTGCCATGACAACCGCCTTTTCCCTCCACGACGTCACCCTGGGATACGACCGCCATCCGGCCGTGCATCACCTGACCGGCAGCTTCGCAACCGGTTCGTTGACGGTGCTGGTCGGCCCCAATGGATCAGGCAAGAGCACCTTGCTCAAGGCACTGATCGGTCTCCTGGCGCCTCTTGAGGGCCACTTGGAACGCAACGGCCTGTGCCAGAGCGATATTGCCTATCTGCCCCAGCAGGCAGAGATCGACCGCAGTTTCCCGATTTCGGTCATCGAGACGGTGTTGCTGGGTCACTGGCGCGCGACCGGTCTGTTCCGCCCAATCACGCGTACCCTGCGGCGGCAAGCCGAGAAAGCGCTGGTGGCTGTCGGTCTCGATGGCTTCGGTGGACGGCCGATTGCCTCCCTGTCAGCGGGGCAGTTTCAACGGGTCTTGTTTGCCCGCATGCTATTGCAAGACTGTCCTGTGATTCTGCTCGACGAGCCCTTCACGGCAATCGACGCCAAGACCACGGCCGACCTTCTGAGGGTGGTGGTGGGATGGCATGGCGAAGGACGAACGATCATCGCCGTGCTGCATGACCTCGACCAGGTGCGAGAGAGTTTTCCC
>JAPOQB010000310.1 GCA_026710965.1 Deltaproteobacteria bacterium
AGGATGTAGGCCACGTCCCAGAGCAGCGCGGGAGAGGCGGGGCCGAAGAACGCGGCGCGCGCGAGCCGCACGGGATGGAGCAGCGGCAGGCACTCGGCAACCCAGAGCCAGGACTCCGACAGGCGTTCCTCCAGGGGAAAGAAGACCGAAGAGAAAAGAAACAGGGGCGTGAGGAACAGGGTGAAGTAGAAGCTGTAGAGCTCGAGGCTGCCGATGCGCAAGGTGAAGGCCAGGCCGATGGCCGAGAAGAGCAGGCCCGTGAGGGGTATCACCGGCAGCACCCACAGAGCCTCCGGCAGCGGCGCGAGTCCGGCCGCGGCCACCACGAGCACGAAGGACAGGCCGTAGACGCACGACCGGGTCATGGCCCACAGCAACTCGCCGGCGACCACGTCCACGGGCTGGATCGGCGTGGTCAGCATGGCGTCGTAGGCCTTCTCGATATTCATGCGCACGAAGATGTTGTAGGTCACCTCGAAGCTCGCGCCGTTCATGGCCGCCACGCACACCAGCCCCGGGGCCAGGAACTGTATGTAGGAGGTGCCGCCCATGGTGGTAATGTAGGCGCCGAGCCCCACGCCGAGGGACACGAGGTAGAGCACCGGCTCGAAGAAGTTGGGCAGGATGTTCCATCTCCAGGTCCGGCGGTACATGGTGGCATTGCGCCGCCACACCGACAGGGCGTGCCGCCAGGAAAGGGTCACGGGTTGTCCTCGAGGCTGGTGCCGGTCAGGGTCAGGAACACGTCCTCCAGGTCGGTGGGGCGCACCGCCATGACGCGGGCGCCGATCCCGGGGAGGCGCCTGATGCGGTCCAGCAGGGCGGCGGGGTCGTCCAGGTAGACCATGATGCGGTTCCCCAGCCGGCACCGCGGCGGGCTGTGGTCCAGACCGCGCAGCAGCCCGTACTCCTGCGCCGGGGTCGCCTCGACCTCCACCGCCTGCCGGGCCAGGTGCCGCTCGATGAGCTCTACCGGCGCGCCCTGGGCGATGACGTCGCCGGCGGACATGATCGCGACGGTGTCGCACAGGCGCTGGGCCTCGTCCATGTAGTGGGTGGTCAGGAGGACGGTGGCGCCGTCGCGGCGCAGCTCGCGGACCCGGGACCAGAGGGCCAGCCGCACCGCCGGATCGAGACCCGTGGTGGGCTCGTCCAGGATCAGCAACTCCGGACGGTTCATCAGCGAGAGGGCCACCGCCAGCCGGCGCTGATAGCCCCCGGACAGCTTGTCCACCGGCACGTCCGCGTGGGAGCGCAGCTCCATGAAGTCGATGAGCTCCTCCACCCGGCGCGCCAGGTCCGGTCCGTCCATGAGATGGTAGCGTCCGAAGATGGCGAGGTTGGCCCGGGGCGACAGGGTCTCGATGAGGACGTTCTGTTGCAGCGTGACGCCCAGGCGTTGGCGCACGGCGCGCACGTTGCGCGACACCTCCATGCCGAACACGCGGACCTGGCCGCTGGTGGGCAGGGTGACGCCGTAGATCATGCGGAGCGTCGTGGTCTTGCCGGCCCCGTTGGGACCCAGCAGACCGAAGCAGACGCCCTCCGGGACATTCAGGGTGAGCTCGTCCACGGCCACCCGCTGGCCGAAGCGTTTGCTGACACCGGAAACTTCAACAATCACGCGCGGTGGCCGTGGACGGACGGAGGTGGATCAGTTGAGTCCGTAGAAGCGGCGCGCGTTGGTTCCCAGCACGGCGGCCTTGTGCTCCTCCGAGAGCTCCGCGTGGTTGCGCGTCTCCTCGATCATCTTCCGGGCCGCCGGCAGGTCCACCTCGTGGGGATAGTCCGAGGAGTAGGCGAACGGCTCGATGCCCACGCGCCCGGCGAGGTACGGCAGGCTGGCGTCGTTGCCCTCGCAGCCGATGAGGATCTGGCCGCTGGCGATGTACTCGGGCAGCGGCTTGCACGAAAGCCCTTCCAGCTCGCCGTCCCGTTCCATGCGGTCGGCGATGCAGGTGAGCCACGCGCATCCCCCTTCCAGGAACGCCACCTTGAGAGTCGGATAGCGGTCGAACCAGCCGTGGTAGATGAACGAGACCAGCGCGATCATCAGCGGCATCGGGTGGTGCAGCAGCCGCGAGCCCAACCGGCTGCTGAACGAGTCCAGGCCCACGCCGCGGTTGGAGCCGCCGTGAATGCCCAGCACGCAGCCGAGCTCCGCGGCTTCCTCGTAGACGGGCGCATAGAACTCGTGGCCCAGGTGGAGATCCAGGCCGGTGGAGGGGAGCATGCCGCCCAGCAGCCCCAGCTCCTTCACGCACCGGCGCAGCTCCGCGGCCGCGGCCTTGGGGTCCTGCATGGGCAGCAGCGCGATGGGATGCAGCCGCTTGCTGACGCCGCGATACCGGTCGGTGACGTAGTCGTTGTAGCCGCGGCACACCTTCACGACGTAACTGGGCTGCTGGATGAAGCCCAGGGACAGACCCTCGGTGGCGTACAGCACCGAGTCGGTGATCTCCGCTTTCTTCACGAACTCGAAGATGTCCTCGCCGGAACCCGGCCGGCCGTCACTGGCCCTGACCGGGTTGATGCGGTTCTCCGCGGTCATTTCCTCGGTTTCCGGGTAGTGCATGACGGCGATGGAGGGAAACACCCCGGCCCGGTTCCGGGGCGGATTCAACGCGTAGTCCCTGGCTTCGGCTACCATGTACTCCGCCATCTCG
>JAPOQB010000248.1 GCA_026710965.1 Deltaproteobacteria bacterium
CCGGCGCCAGCGCTTCCGGTTGGGCTTCTTCGTCCTGTTGAGAAGGCTCTTCGGCGTGGGCATGACGTTCCTCCTCCTGGAAGCCATCGAGATCTACGGCGTCAAGAAATACTGGGCGCTCTGGGACCGGTACAAGGACACGCCGCACGGTCCCCGGATCCGCAACATCCTGCGGGACGAATTCGGCCATGAGGACGAGATCGTCGCCGACCTCACCGGCCGGCGGATCAACGCCGAACGGGTGCGCGACATCTTCCTGGGTCTGAACGATGGCCTGGTGGAGGTATTGGGCAGCGTCAGCGGCTTCTACGCCGCGTTCGGCGATCCGGTCTATGTCCTGGTGGCCAGTATCACGGTGGCCGTAGCCGGCTCCATTTCCATGGCGGCCGGAGTCCTGGCCTCGTCACGGTCACAGCTCGAGGTCCAGCGGATCGAGAACGCCAAGCGCAGCTTCTTCGACCCCGAAGCCAGGGTGCCGGAGGAGACTCGTCCGTTGACGGCCGCCATCGCCGTTGCGGTGTCCTACTTCCTGGGCGCGCTGTGTCCCATTTTCCCGGTGTTACTCGGCGCTGCCAGTCCGTTGGGGTCGATCGTTGTGGGCGGTATCATGGTCGCCGTGGTGACCATGCTGTTGTCGTTCATGTCCGGCATGCAGGTCAGGCAGCGGGTGTTTCAGAACGTTCTGCTGGTGGCCGGGGCCGTGGCCGTGACCTATGCCCTGGGTACGCTGGTCAAGCACTTCTGGCAGATCGCCGTGTGACCGCCCGGGCTGGGTTCCGCACGGATCCGTGAGGCGCCATGGGAAATCGAGACATCATATCCGCGCGGGACTATCACGAGAGGACCAAGCACTCCCCCGTGAGTATCCGTAGCGGCCCGCACTACCTGGATTGGGACAATCAGCCCCACCCCTTCAAGGTCTACGAGAACCTCGACTCCTTGCCGTTGGAGGAGCACCTGGTGTCGTCGGATATGCCGGCGCTGCGGGCCCTTTCGGCGCCCGCTCCGGAGGGTGAGCGCGAGATCACCCGCCAGGAGCTCGGCGAGTTGTTGTTTCTGTGCGCGGGCGTCACGCGCCGCCGACGCTACTTCGGTGGTGAAATGCTCTTCCGGGCGGCCGCGTGCACCGGGGCGTTGTATCACATCGACATCTATGTGGTGACGGGCGCGCTGGCGGATCTCGATGCCGGCGTCTATCATTTCGCCCCCGATCGCTTCGCCCTGACTCCCCTGCGGACGGGCGATCACCGGGGCGCGCTGGTGGAGGCTGGCGGCTCCGAGGACGCCCTGGTCCACGCTCCGGCCATCCTGGTGCTGGCCTCCACGTTCTGGCGCAATAGCTGGAAGTATCGGGACCGCGCCTACCGGCACTGTTTCTGGGACGGAGGCACGATCCTGGCCAACGGCCTGGCGGCGGCCGCGGCCCGCGGTATCCCGGCCCGCACGGTGATGGGATTCGCCGACGCCCCGGTCAACCACCTGCTGGGTCTCGACGCCGACAAGGAGGCGGCCCTGTGCCTCGTGCCTTTGGGCCGCTCGGCGGCGGGCGAGGCGCCTGGCGGCCGGGAGTTACCGCCGCTCGATCTGGCCACCCGGCCGCTGTCCGCCCGCGAGGTGGACTACCCGCCGATCCGGGAGATGCACGCGGCGTCGAGCCTGGAGGACGGCGTGGAGGCCCGCCGCTGGCGCGAGGGGGACCCGGAGGAGGCCGGCTCATCCGCGACGGCCGCGACGGCCGACAGCGTGGCCGCGGTCCGCGAACTTCCCCTGGAGGTCGAGGCCGCGTCCCTGCCGGCAGGCAGCCTGGAACAGGTGATCGTGCGCCGGGGCTCGCCCCGGCGCTTCTCGCACGAGGCCATCACCTTCGCCCAGTTGTCCAACGCGTTGCACTACGCCACCCGCGGCGTCGCCCTGGACGTCGACCCCGGCGGCTTGCGGCCGCTCAACCAGCTCTACCTCATCGTCAACAATGTGGACGGGGCCGCCCCCGGCGCCTACGTCCTGGACAGCGGCCGGGGGCGTCTGCAACTCCTGAAGGAAGGAGACTTCCGCAAGGAGGCCGGCTTTCTCGGGCTGGGGCAGGAGATTCCCGCCGACGCCAGCGTCAACGTCTACTTCATGGCCGACCTCGACCCGGTGCTCCGGCGCTACGGCAACCGCGGCTACCGGCTGGCGCAGATGGAGGCCAGCATCACCGCCGGCCGGCTCTACCTGGCGGCCTACGCCCAGGGTTTCGGCGCCTCGGGGCTGACTTTTTTCGACGACGACGTCACTGATTTCTTCTCGCCCCACGCCGCCGGCAAGAGCGTCATGTTCCTGATCGCGCTGGGCCGGCGGCTGAAGAAGTAGCCCGCCAACACCCTTGGAGCCAGCGCCCTTCGACTTCGCAACGCGTAGCTTGTCCTGAGCTTGTCGAAGGGCTCAGGGCGAACGGGTATGATTCCGCCCCCTCAACCGTTCGCCCTGAGCGTAGCGTAGCGAAGTCGAAGGGCGCCATCTTCACTCGGCGGCAATCGATTAACGCCGGCTCCAGGCGAGCCAGCGCCCGAAAATGTTCTTCACCAGCGGCGTCAGCCGGGTGCGGTTGAAGGCGTCGCCGGTCTGCTTGATGGCCTCGGCCTGGGTGGGGTAGGGGTGGATGACGTTGGCGATGGTGCCGAGTCCGACCTTCCCGGCCATGGCCAGGGTAATCTCGCTGATCATCTCGCCGGCGTGCCGGGCGACGATGGTGCCGCCGACGATCTTGTCGGTACCCTTCTTCACGTGGATCTTGACGAAGCCGTTCTCCTCGCCGTCCGCAAGGGCGCGGTCCACCTCGTTGAGTTCGCGCATGTAGGTGTTGATGGCAACCCCCTGGCTCTCGGCGTCGCGTTCGTACATGCCCACGTGGGCGATCTCCGGGTCGGTATAGGTGGCCCAGGGCATGATCAGCGAGCTCAGCTTCTTGCTTTTGTAGAACAGGGCGTTCTGGATGATGATGCGGGCGGCCGCGTCGGCCGCGTGGGTGAACTTCCAGTCCATGCAGACGTCGCCGCCGGCGAAGATGCGCGGGTTGGTGGTCTGCAGGTAGTCGTTGACCGCCACGCCGCGGAACGGGTGGAACTCGACGCCGACGCCTTCGAGGTTCAGCCCGTCGACGTTGGGCGCGCGCCCGGCTCCCACCAGGATCTCGTCCACCGCCACCGAGTCGGCCTTGCCGTCGGCCTCGAAATGGACCACCTTGCGGCCGTCCTCCGCGACCACCCGCGTGATGGCGCTGTTGAGCACCAGTTGAACGCCTTCCCGCAGGAACTGCTGCTGGACGATGTCGGCGGCGTCGGCGTCCTCGCGGTTGAGGATGTGGTCGCCGTTGTGGAACAGCACCACCTGGCAGCCCAGGCGCTGGAAGGTCTGCGCCAGCTCGCAGCCGATGGGGCCGGCGCCGATGACCGCCAGCCGCTCCGGGCGCTGGGTGAGGGAGAACACGGTCTCGTTGGTGAGATAGCCCGCCTCTTCGATCCCCTCGATGGGCGGATGCGGCGCCACCGCCCGGGCGCCCGAGGCGATGACCGCCTTTTTGAAGTGCAACACCTGCCCGTCCACCTCCACGGTCTCCGGGCCGGAGAAACTCGCATCGCCCAGGAAGATGTCGACGCCCAGCTCGCTGAAGCGCTTCACCGAGTCGTGGTGGCTGATGTGGGAGCGGATCCGGCGCATGCGTTCCATGACCGCGGCGAAGTCCACCTGCACCTCGTCCGGCCGGCCGATGCCGAACAGGTCGGCGTCGCGGATCTCCGCCACCACCCGCGACGAGCGGATGATGCACTTGGAGGGCACGCACCCGACGTTCAGGCAGTCGCCGCCCAGGTAGTGGCGCTCGATCAGGGCCACCTTGGCGCCGAGGCCGGCGGCGCCGGCCGCGGTCACCAGCCCGGCCGTGCCGGCGCCGATCACCACGAGGTTGTAACGGTCCGCCGGCGTGGGATTGGTCCAGTCCGCCGGGTGCGTGTTGGATCCCAGTACCTGGTTGTACTCATCCTGCGGCGACAGTTGTGGAATGTTACGCATGAGTTGTTTCTCCTGTAGGGGCGGGTTTCAAAACCGCCCGCTTGGCGGTTGCCCCGCGAGCGGCCGGTCTTCCTACGATGCCTTCGGCTGCCTGCGCTTGTTCACCAGCGCGATGGCTTTCTTGGCGATGAGCGGGAACAGCCCGAGCAGCACGAAGGACAGCAGCAGCGCGGGCGAGAGGATGCCGGCCAGGGAGTCGATCTGGGCCAGTTGGGTTCCGGCGTTGACGAAGACGATGGTGCCCGGGAACATCCCCAGTTGGCTCACGAAGAAGAACTGC
>JAPOQB010000247.1 GCA_026710965.1 Deltaproteobacteria bacterium
AAGCCTTTCCCTATGAATTCTACAAGATGGCGCCGCCCGGCATCACCCTGGCGCTGACCACCCTCATGGTGGCCCGGCACTCGGCCGAGTCGGGGGAGGCCCAGGAGAGCTGGAACCACGCCCTGAGAGCCACCCGGGAGATGGCCCGCGCCAAGGTCGACATCATCGTCTTCGGCGGCGGACCCGTGAACTTTTCCGGGGGCCCGCAGCGCGTCCACGACGCCATGCAGGCGCTTCAGCAGGAGTTCGGCATCCCCGTCACCAACAGCACCACCGCCTACCACCAGGCGGACGCCGCGCTGGGCGCCCGGGTGGTGGGCTCGGTCACCTACTCGTCGGCGCCGGGAAGCTCCGAACACCTGCCCAACGAGCGTTTTACCGACCCGGACAAGACCCGGCTGGTGGGCCAGAAGTTCGCCGGCGTGCCGTTCATCGAGGTCGGCGCCATTCCCTCCGAGGTGCCCCTGCAACTCGCTCGCGAACTCAAGCAGGAACACCCGGAGGTCGACACCATCCACCTGGGCTCGCCCCACTGGGCCACCGGAGCCGTCATCGAAACGCTGGAGCAGGAACTCGGCGTCAACGTCGTCCAGGGAAGCCAGGCGATCCTGTGGTGGGCCCTGCGCACTTTGGGCATCGACGACCGGATCGAAGGGTACGGCAGGCTATTGCGGGAGCATTAGCCGGGCAGGTGGAACGCCCGTCCACACGAGGACTGTCAGCGAAGTTTCGCACACGGCAGGAGATGAAATGGTCGGGGCGACTGGATTTGAACCAGCGACTTCACGGACCCGAACCGTGCGCTCTACCAGGCTGAGCCACGCCCCGACACTCGGTCCGACTGAACCTTGGCTTGTCCGTGAAAATCTAACACAGGATCGGTACGAGGTAAATCATGCCGCCGCCGGGAGCCGGCGCATGCGGGCGGCGAAGAAACCGTCCGTGTCATGGCGGTGAGGCAGCGCCAGGAAACAGGGTCCGGAGGTCATGGTACGGGCGCCGTCGGGGATTTGGCCGGCGGCGTCATCGACGACGAAGTCGCGGCGCCGCTCCACGAAAGCCTCCACCAACTCCTCGTTCTCAAGGCGGGACAGCGTGCAGGTGGCATACACCAGGACCCCGCCGGGGCGCACCCGGGTGGCGGCTCGATCCAGCAGGGCGGACTGCAGGGCCGCCAGGCGGTGAAGGTCCGGCGCCGCCCGGTGCCAGCGGATCTCGGGGTGCGCCCGCAAGGTCCCCAGGCCCGAGCACGGCGCGTCCACCAGCACCCGATCGAAGGCACCGGCCTCTCCGGGGAGGTCCCGGGTCGCGTCACAGACGTGGGTGCGGATGCAATCGAGCCGCAGGCGGCGGGCATTCTCGGTCACCCTGCCGAGACCGCGCTCCGAGACGTCGCAGGCGACGATCTCGCCCCGTCCGTCCATCAACTCCGCCATGTGCGTCGCCTTGCCGCCGGGAGCGGCGCAAACGTCCAGCACCCGCATCCCCGGCCTGGGGTCGACCAGAAGGCCCACCACCTGCGAGGCCTCTCCCTGCACCTGACACAGCCCCTCGCGGAACTCCGCCAACTCCGCCGGCGACGCCGCGCCGCGCAGACGCACCGCCAAGGGCGACCAGGTCCCGGGCCGGGCGTCGATGCCGCGGGCGCACAGCCGCTGAACGATCTCGTCCCGGGAGATGCGCAGGCGGTTGGCCCGCAGCACCAGCGGCGCCTCCTGGTTGTTGGCTTCCATCAGGCGCCGGCTGTCCTCGCGGCCGAACTGCTCTTGCCACATGTCGATGAGCCACGGCGGGTGGGAAACCAGGGCGGCCAGATCCGCGGCGCTCCCGGATGCCGTGGGCGGGGACCACTCCTCGCGCTCCCGGCCGGCGATCTGACGCAAGACCGCGTTGGCCAGCCGCGCCTTCCCGGGACCGGCGCGCCGCTTGGCGAGTGCCACCAGCTCGTTGACGGTGGCGTAGGCGGGCACACGGTCCAGGAAGAGCAGCTCATAGGCGCCCAGCCGAAGCAGGTTCCGCACCAGCGGATCCAGGTCCTTCAAGGGGTTCCGCAGCAGGCGGCCGAGTACCCAGTCGATGCGTCCGCGCCAGCGCAGGGTGCCGTAGACCACGCGGGTCAACAACGCACCATCGGC
>JAPOQB010000586.1 GCA_026710965.1 Deltaproteobacteria bacterium
CAAGGTCGATGTGCTGTGCCGTCTGCATGACGGGCTCGGGGTGGAATTCGGCGAGTTGTTCCAGGGCCGGCGTTTCTCGCGGCTCGGGCCCGGCTCCAGGACGGTGAACCGCGAGGGTGGCGGTATTCGACACGAAACGTCGCTGGGCGAATACCAACTTCTGAGCGGAGAACTCTCGAAGAAGGCGTTCCAACCGATGTTGGTCCGTGTGCCGAAAGGAGAGCAGGAGCCGATCCTGAATAGTCATGCGGGCGAGGAGTTTCTCTACGTCGTCCGGGGAGCTCTAAGGTTCTACATGGAGCCGTACAGTGGGATCCTCCTGGAAACGGGCGAATCCGTGCATTTCGACGCCACCATGCCCCATGGAGTCACCGCGGCAGGCGAGGAGGACGCGTTGTTTCTCGCCCTCTGCCAATCGGCCAACTCGTCAGACGGGATGCTTGAAAAGCCCCGGACGCGCCTCAGTGACAACCAACGTAGACCGTCCCGTGAACCGCGGAACATTGACAGGGGACAGGGTTTGTCCGATAGTCGCAACGGACCCCGGCAGTTCGATGCCCGCGACGGATGACGTTGGGAGGAAATCCAATGCACAAGATCGACGTTGTGGATGCGGATTCGCACGTTATGGAGGTGCCCGAGACCTGGGACTATCTGGGCGATGAGTTTCGGGACAGGAAGCCGATCGTGGTGGAGGGCGAGGGGCTGGCCACCAACTCCCACATCGACGCCTGGTGGCTCATCGACGGCCAGATCCATCCGCGCTTGTGGGGGCCCGGGACCACCTTCAGCGGTACGCCGCTGGAGATGAAGTTCGCCCGGGACAAGACCTTCAACATCGGCAGCCAGGGCATGACCGATATCGACGCCCGCATCAGGGATCTGGATGCCTTCGGCATAGACATCCAGGTCATCTACTCGTCCATCCTGTTCCACCGGCTCACCGAAGACCCGAGGTTCGAAGCGGCGCTGATGCGGAGCTACAACACCTGGATCTCGCAGCGCTGCAACGAGCGCCCCGAGAGGCTGAAGTGGGCCGCTGTCATACCCATGCGGGACCGCGACGCCTGCGTGGCCGAGGTCCATCGCGCCCGGGAGCTGGGCGCCGTGGGACTCATGATCGGCGGCACGGCGGGGCAGACGTTGCTGCACCATCCCGACCTGTCGCCGTTCTACGCCGCGGCTTGCGAGGTGGACCTCCCGGTGTGCATCCACACGGGCTGGAGCGTCCCGGGTCTCACGCAGACCTGCGAGGACCCCTACGCGTCCCTGATCCTGAGCTTCACCCTGCCGGTGATGATGGGTTTCTTCAGCATCCTGGGCGGCGGCGTGCTGGACCGTTTCCCCAAGCTCCGGGTGGCCTTCCTGGAGGCGGGGTCCGAATGGATTCCCTACATGGTCGGCCGGATGGACCACTACCATCCGGTGGTGGCCATGCTCGGAAACCGCTCGAAGAAGCTACCCAGCGAATACCTCGCGGAGGGGCGGGTGTATGTGACCTGCGAGGCCGAGGAGCCGCTCCTGCCCCAGGTCATCGATCTCGTGGGCGAGGACCAGATCCTCATCGAAGGCGACATCCCCCACGCCGAGGCCCGGGAGACCGGCATCGAGGAGCTCCGGGAACGCACGGACATTTCCGAGGCCGTCAAGCAGAAGATCCTTCGCGAGAACGGGCTGGCCTTCTACAAACTTTGAACTCCCGGCGGAGGCTCAACTCCGCTTGATGACGCCGCTCGAGGTGAAGCCGCCGTCCACCGGCAGCGTGATGCCGGTGATGTAGCCGGACTGCGGCAACGCCAGAAACACCGCCGCGTGCGCCACCTCTTCCGGGAGGGCGAACCGGCGCATGGGAATGGCCCGGTCGTAAGCACGGCGGGTTTCCTCGTCGTACATTTGGCGGGTGAGGGCGGTGTCGACCGGGCCCGGTGCCAGCGCATTGACGGTCACGCCGGTTCCGGCCCACTCCAAGGCCATGACCCGCGTCATGGTTATCATGGCGCCCTTGGTGGCGCCGTAGGCGGTGCGCCCGGTGCCTCCCCGCATTCCGGAGATGGAGGCCATCGCCACGATCCTTCCGTCCCCCGCCTCGACCATGACCCGGCCCGCGGCCTGCATGACCAGGAAACTGCCGGTGAGATTGATCGCGATCATCCGGTCCCATTCCTCGCGGGTGGTCTCCAGCGCGAGCTTCTCGAGGCCGATTCCGGCGAACGGCATGAGGATTTCCAGCGATCCGAAGCGTGCGGTCGTGGCCTGGATCAAGGCGTCCACATCGCCGCCCTTGGTCACGTCGGTCTTGACGAACAGCGCGGCAGCGCCTTTCGCTTCGAGCTCGTCCGCCGCTTGCGCGCCCGCCCCTTCATTGATGTCGGCGATGACGCAGTTGGCGCCGGCCTCCGCCAGCAGCCGGACGGTGGCGAGGCCGATGCCGCTGGCGCCGCCGGTGACGATGGCGGTGTGTCCTTTCAGAGAGTACATGGTGGGTCCTCCACGGTTGCGCTATCGGATCACGTCAAGTCCGCGCCCGACTTCGGCGAAAGCCGCGATGGCGCGGTCCAGGTCCTCGATGGTGTGGGCCGCCGACATCTGGGCGCGGATCCGGTCCTGCCCTCGCGGCACCACCGGGAAGGAGAACGCGGTGGCCAGCACGCCCCGTTCCCTCAGCGCGTCGGCGAAGGCCTGCGCCAGCTTCGGATCGCGCAGCATCAGGGGTACGATGGGGTGCTCGCCCGGAAGGAGCTCGAACCCGAGGGCGGTCATTTCCGCGCGGAAGTGGCCCGCATTGCGCCACAGGCGGTCGCGCAGCTCGGTGGAGCCGGTCAGGAGGTCCAGCGCGCTCAGGCTCGTCTGGGCGATCACCGGAGCCAGGGTGTTGGAGAAAAGATAGGGTCGCGCGCGCTGACGCAGCCACTCGACGATCTCGCGGCGGCTCGAGACATACCCGCCCGCGGCTCCGCCCAGCGCCTTGCCCAGGGTCCCGGTGAGAATGTCCACGCGCCCGGCCACGCCGCGGTGCTCGGGCGTGCCCCGGCCGCCGGCGCCGACGAAGCCCACGGCGTGGCTGTCGTCCACCATGACCATGGCGTCGTACCGCTCGGCCAGGTCACAGATGCCCGGCAGATCGGCGATGGTGCCGTCCATCGAGAACACGCCATCGGTGGCGATCAGGCGATAGCGGGCCTCCCGCGCCTCCCGCAGCCGCGCCTCCAGCTCCGCCATGTCGTTGTTGGCGTAGCGGAACCGTTGCGCCTTGCACAGGCGCACGCCGTCGATGATGGAGGCGTGGTTCAGCGCATCCGAGATGACCGCGTCCTCGGGGTCCAGGAGGCTCTCGAACAGGCCCGTGTTGGCGTCGAAACAACTGGGGAAGAGGATCGTGTCCTCCATCCCCAGGAAACCGCTCAGCCGCTCTTCCAGCCGCTTGTGTGGAAGCTGGGTGCCGCATATGAACCGGACCGACGACATGCCGAAGCCGTATTCGCGCAACGCCTCCCGCGCGGCCTCGATCAGCCGGGGATGATTGGCGAGTCCCAGGTAGTTGTTGGCGCACAGGTTGATGCAGGCCGCGCCGGTCTCCAGGATGATCTCTCCCTGTTGCGGCGAGGCGATGACCTGTTCCTGCTTGAACAGGCCCTCCGCCTTGAGGGTTTCGATGCGCGCGGCGAGGTCGCTGGCGAAGGCGTGTGTCATGTGTCCGTGGCCCGGTC
>JAPOQB010000573.1 GCA_026710965.1 Deltaproteobacteria bacterium
GGAGGTGGAAAGCAGCTACAAGCGGCGGCGCAGCGGCCTGCTCAACCGTTTCGCGGGCGACGGCTCCACCAACCTGGCCATCCACCCGTTCTTCAACTCAAACGTCGGGCACGAACGCCGCTTCGGCGTGAACCACATCGGTTTCCTGGTGGACGACCTGGCCCGGAAGCTGGACGACCTGGGGAGCGTGGTGGCGGTAAAGGCGCGACCGCCGGACCGGCCTTACGCCGAGTTCCGCTTCCGGGATCCCGAGGGGAACGCCCTGGACCTTTCCCAGAACAAGGGATGGGAGGTAGACATCGACAAGTGGGAGCGGGCAGCCTGACAAATGATTTCCAGAACACCTAATAACTGAAAAACGATTATAAACAGCGATCATTCCTGAAAAGGAGAACAGAATGGCCATCGAAGTCATGGATCTGATGGACAAGGGGCGCAAGGATCTCAAGCGCGAAGTGGTGTTGAACACCAAGCGCTTCCACACCTGGGTGCACGTCTATCGAGAGCCCGGGGACAAGGATGACATGCATTGCCACAACGCCGACCAGAGCTTCTACGTCATGGAGGGCGAGTGCACCATGCACTTCCCGGACGGCGGCGCTGCGGTGCTGAAGCCGGGCATGGTGGCGCTCATTCACGGCGGAGACTTCTACCAGCTCGAGAACACCGGCACCGGCCCGATGATCCTCATGGGCAACCGCTCGGGTCCGTCAGAGGACATCAAGCACATCAATCACGAGCTTCGGGTGGACATCAAGGACCTGCCCAAGGAAGACCGGGAGCGCATCGGCAAGGGCGGGCCGGTGTACGTAACCAAGGCGGGCTAGGGGTGGCTCTCGACTACCTGCCCATCCTGGCGGAAAACGCGGCTCCCAAGCCGCCGCGCAAGCTTTACCGCGCGCCGCGGATCGGCTGGCGGCCCCTCGGCCGGCCGCTGAACGAGATGCGCGTGAGCCTGGTCACGAGCGCGGCCGTCCGCCAAACCCGCCAGCGCGCCTTCACCGCCGGAGGCGACGCGAGCCACCGCCGCATCGCCGCGGATTCGGACATCGAGGTCATTGTCGACCATCACTCTCCCGTCGGCCGGGACGTGCGCAGGGATGCCGAAGTGGTCTTCCCCAGGCGGGCGTTGCGGGAGCTGGCGCGGAAGGGAGTGGTCGGCAGCGTGGCCCCGGCGCACTTCTCCATCTACGGCGGCATCGCCGACCACGACGCCATCACCGAACGGCTGGCGCCGGAGCTGACGCGGAGGCTCGCGGCCATGCGCGTGGACCTGGCGTTGATGGTCCCCTACTGACCCTACTGCCACGAGACCGTGAGTCTCGTCGCCAACCTGGTGGAAGCCTCGGGCATACCGACGCTGCTGGTCGGCACGGTGCGCGACATCGTGGAGCGGGTCAAGCCCCCGAGGGCCGTATGCATCGACAATCCAGTGGGCCGCACCTTCGGACCACCCCGAGCGAGCCGAAAGCAGGAGTCGCTGCTGGCCGAGACTCTGGGGCGCGCCCACGCGTTCACACGGAAAGGCCAGATCATCGACTTGCCGGGCAACTGGACCGATCGCCCCGGCGCCTCGTGGCAGGACATGGTCCGGCGGGAGATCCTGCGGCTGCCGCGGCGCTGAGGATTCCCGGGCAAACCTGATTGGTTACCGCCATGAAGATGGCGCCCTTCGACTTCGCTTCGCGAAGCCTGTCCTGAGCTTGGTCGAAGGGCTCAGGGCGAACGGAGAATAACTGAACAGGAATTGCCGAACGGGAATGCCTGAACAGGAGTGCCTGAACAGGAATGCCTGAACGGGAATGCCTGAACAGGAATGCCTGAAGGGGAGTGTCTGAACGGGAATGCCTTCTATTAGGAGCCGCATAATATTGTGACTCTCGAGCACGCCAGCGTGTCCTCAGAAGGCTGTAACGAGAAGGGGAAGGCGTCACTATATTGTGCAGGCATCAATAATGCCGTTCGCCCTGAGCGTAGCGAAGCGAAGTCGAAGGGCGCCATCCTGCCCGCCGGCAGTTGATCGGAGTCTTCCCGGTGCTTAGATCCGCTGCACCGACGCCGAGTCCTTCAGCGCCTCGTAGGCCCGCAGCCCCACCGCCAGGTCCATGATCCCCAGGCCCTGGAGCTTGAACAGCGTGATCTCATCGGGCGCGGTCCGTCCCGGAGCGTTCCCGAGGATCACGTCGCCCAGCTCGCACACGCCGTCCCAAGTGAGCGCGCCGTCCCTCACCGCCCGGAACACGTCGCTCCCGTTGGCCTCCACGGTCGCTCTTGAGGTGACGCAGACCCGCGCGGCCCGGGTCATGGTGTCGCGGTCGATCTCCTCGCGCACCCGGGTGCTGTCACCGTTGGCGATGGAGGTGACGTGCATGCCGGGACGGAGGCCGCGGCCGTCGAACACCGGGCTTTGGGCGTTGGTGGCGGTGATGACGATGTCCGAGCCCTCCAGCGCGGCCTCGGCGCTGTCCGCGGCCGTGGCTTCGAGACCGAGGCCGCTCCGGACACGCTCGGCGAATCGAAGCCGGTGCGCCGGGGTGGGGCTGAAGACCTGGACGGTATCGATAGGCCTCACCGCGCACACCGCCTGGAGCTGGGTGAAGGCGTGCTTCTCGCTGCCGATGACCGCCACCCGTCGGGCGGCGGGAGGCGCCAGGTGCTTGGCGCCCACGCCGCCTGCCGCGCCGGTGCGGAGCTCGTTGATGGAGCAGTCCTGGAACAGCACCAACGGCTCCCCGGTCTCGACGCTGTAGAGGATCACGGTCTCGTGGTGGATGGCGCGGTCCTGGTCGGTCTGCAGGTAGGCGCCCATGGCGCCCTTGAAAGAGCCCGGCAGTACCCCGAACAACATCCGGTTGTCGTGATGGATGCGCCGGCGCGGCAGTACCACGGCGTTGCCGCGGGAGGTCTCCGCCAGGGATTCCTCCACCGCCTCGATGGCCTGCGCCATGGGGATGATGGTCTCCACCGGCGTGTCTTTGAGGAACAGCATGGATGGGCCTCCCGTTTCCGTGTGTGCGAGCCGCCGTCCCGCGGTGGAACGGCGGCTCGCGGTCCTGTCCGGCGCAGTCTGCCATCCCTTGAACTGCCCGTCCAGGAGCGGTATTCAACACCTTGACCGCTTGTCGTTTCGGCGCACCGTCGAGTCCGGGCCATTGCCACGGCCCGCTCCACTGTCGGGCTGGTGCCGCTGCCATCCATACAGGAGGAATCCCATGGCCATTAACGGTACCAAGGTCATCGACCTGGACAGCCATCTGGTGGGAGACGTGAGCAACTGGAAGCACTGCATCGAGGAGGAGTGGCGGGATCAATTGCCCCGCCCGCTTCCGACCAAACCCGACGAAAGGCGCAAGACCCTGGTGGGATCGCGCATCATGGTAGGCTCGGAGGTGACTCGGCAGAGCGGCGAGAAGCCCCAGTGGCACAAGGCGGAAGACCTGGCGGCCGGGGGCCGGGTGCGGAACCTCGACAAGGACGGCATCGACGTGGCCGTGCTCTCGCCCAACTCGCCGGCGCTGGACCTGGTGTGGTTCCCCGAGGACCCGGAGCTGGCGGCGGCCTATTGCCGCGCCGAGAACAACTACATGCGGCAGTACGCCAACGAGTTTCCGGAACGCCTGCAATGGGCGGGCGTCATCCCTTGGCAGGACGTAGACCTGGCGGTCAAGGAACTGCACCGCATGGCGGACATGGGCAACCAGGCCCTCAACATGAAGGCGGTGCCGGTGGCCGGACGCCTGTGCTGGGACCCCTACTACGATCCCATCTACGCCGAACTGGAAAACCTGAACTGGCCGATCATCGTCCACGACACCAAGCACGATTCCATGGGCCAGGAACGGTTCGCCGACAACTTCTTCTTCTCGCACATGGTGGGGCGTGTCTTCGAGTCCATGGTGTGCATGATGTCGTTCATCTGCGGCGGCGTGCTGGAACGGTTCCCGAAGCTGAACCTCGTGTGCCTCGAGACCGGCGCCTCCCAGATGCCCTGGTGGCTGGGGCGCATGGACGAGCACTTCGAGAAGCTGCCCCACCTGGTGCCGTGGCTCAAGATGAAGCCGAGCGAGTACTTCATGCGGCAGGTGTACGTGGGCTGCGAGCCGTTCGAGGACGAGCACTTCGAGGTGGCGGTGGAGATGCTCGGCGATGACAACCTGGTGCTGGCCACGGACACGCCGCACTGGGACTCTTCCCCTCCCGGCACGGTGACCCGGCCGATCCTGGAAAGCGACAAGCTCACCGAAGAGAACAAGCGCAAGATCCTGGGCGCGAACGCGGCCCGGATACTGAACTAGTTACGGAACGCAATACCCGTCCTTCGATTCCGCTACGCGACGCTCAGGACGAACCCTTTCATCCGTTCGTCCCGAGCGTCGCGTCAGCGAAGTCGGAGGACGCACACTCTGAAGCAAGCCAACCGGAGGTGAACCTTGGCCTATCAGACAGTCGGAAAGCCCATGCCGCGCATCGAGGGCGCGGATAAAGTCACCGGCGCCACGCGCTACGCCGCGGATTTGCCGATACCCGAATCCCTGTACGCCAAAGTCCTTCGCAGCCCGCTGGCCCACGCGCGAATTCGCAAGATCGATACCGCCGCGGCCAAGGCGCTGCCGGGCGTCCATGCCGTCCTCACCGGCGCGGACCTGCCGGAAGTGTACGTGGGGCTGCGGATGAAGGACATGCCCGTGCTGGCGACGGACAAGGTCCGGTTCGTGGGCGACCCGGTAGCCGCGGTGGCCGCGGATACCCCCGAGATCGCCGACGACGCGCTGCGCCTCATCGAGGTGGACTACGAGGAGTTGCCCGGCGTGTACGATCCGTTGGAGGCGGTAAAGACCGGCACCGAGGCGCTGCACGACGCGCCGCGGGACTACAAGAACGCCCCGCCGCTGGCGGAGGGCGTGGACCCCGACCTGCCCAACGTCCAGTCCCACAGCGTCTGGGGAAACGGCGACATCGAGGAGGGTTTCAAGAACGCCGACCGGGTGTTCGAGAGCACGTTTGCCACACAACTGGCCCACCACGGTTACCTGGAGCCCCATGCGTGCACCGTGGCGGTGGATGCTTCCGGTAACGTGGAAGTGTGGGCCTCCAACAAGGGGCCGTTCGCGCTCAAGAACCGGCTCGCCCAGGACCTCGGCCTGGAGCCCGAGAAGGTCAACGTCCACATCCTCTCGGTGGGCGGCGACTTCGGCGGCAAGGCTTCCATGATCGACACCCCGGTTTGCTACTTCCTGGCCAAGGAGACCGGCCGGCCGGTACGGTTGGTGCTCACCTACACCGAGGAGATCGCCACCGCGGCCCACCGCCATCCGGCGGTGGTGACGCTGCGGGCAGGGGTCAAGAACGACGGCACCCTCACGGCCATCGAAGGCATCGTCACATTCGCTGGCGGCGCCTACGCGGCGTGGAAGGCCAACCCCGAAATCACGGTGATGGGCGCAAAGCGGCTGGCCAGTTACTACCGGGTGCCGGCCATCCGCATCGAGACGGTGTGCGCCTACACCAATCAGGTCCCGTGCACACAGACCCGCACCCCGGGGAGCCCCCAGATCGTCTTTGCCGTGGAATCACTGATGGGCCAGATCGCCAGGGAGATGGGCATCGATCCCGCGGACTTCCGGCTGCATAACCTGCTGGACCCCGGCGACACCTCGCCTCTGGGCGCCAAATGGGACGGCATCCTCGCCAAGGAGACCCTGGAGAAGGCGGTGGAGGCGTCGGGATGGCGCAAGAGCCCGCCCGGACCCAACCGCGGACGCGGCATCGCCCTCTACGAGCGCGGCGCCGGCGGCGGCAATGCCAACGCCGGCATCGATCTGGATGAAGACGGCACCGTGACGGTCCTGGTCGGCGTGCCCGACGTGGGGCCCGGTATTCACACCGCCATCGTACAGATCGTCAGCGAGACCCTGGGCACCGCGCCCGAGAGCATTCGCATCCGGGTCGAGGACACCGACAACTCGCCCTGGGACCCCGGCACCGGCGGCAGCAAGTCCACCAACACCACCGGCCACGCCGCCCACAAGGCCGCC
>JAPOQB010000244.1 GCA_026710965.1 Deltaproteobacteria bacterium
TCCTCCAGGCCAAACCCGTGAGCGCCAGCCGCGAGCTGGCCCGTTTCGTGCTCAACAGCACCGTCGGCATCGCCGGAATCTTCGACATGGCCGGCAAGTTGGGGCTGGAGCCCAGCGATCAGGACATGGGGATCACGCTGGGCCTCTACGGGTTCAGCCACGGCGCCTACCTGGTGTTGCCGCTGCTGCCGTCCACCACCGTCAGGGATGGGCTGGGAACCGTGGCCGACTCGTTGATGAATCCCCTGGGGTATTTCACGCCCTATTACGTGCCCTTGGCCGTCCGCGTCACCGACACGGTCAACAGCCGCGCCCTGAACATCAAGACCTTCGAGGCGCTGGCGCTCAGCATCGACCCCTACGGGGCGGCACGGAACGCCTATTTGCAAGTCCGGCAGCGGAAGCTGCGCGCGGCCCGGACCTCGGGACCCTAGGCGCCTGTAAGCATTCGTGCGTCCTTCGACTTCACTTCGCTACGCTACGCTTCCAGCGGCCGCCCCTCACCCATACAACCATGACCAAACCCTCACTCCTTTCCGGCAGGAAGATCGACCCGAAACCCATCGATGCGCGGACCACCATCGTGGCGCTCATCGACGACAACTTCGTCTCCTACAACAGCGGACGCCTCCGGGAAGCGTGTCAGCTGTTCACCGAGAAGATCCTCGCGGACGACGTCACCGTGGGACTGAGCATCACCGGTGCCCTCACCCCCGCCGGGCTCGGGATGACCGCGTTCATTCCGCTCATCGAGAACGGCTTCGTGGACTGGATCGTCAGCACCGGCGCGAATCTCTATCACGACACCCATTTCGCCATCGGCCTGACCATGCACCGGGGCACCTTCGATGCCGACGACGTGGACCTGCGTGAACAGGGGGTCGTGCGCATCTATGACATCTTTTTCGACTACGACGTGCTCATCTCCACCGACGACTTCTTCCGCGAGATCCTGAAGGCCCCCGAGTTCCAGAAAGAGATGGGCACGGCGGAGATGCACTACCGCGTGGGCCGGTATCTGGACGAACGGGAGAAGATCCTCGGGCTCGAACGGCGCTCGCTCCTGGCGGCCGCCTACCGGAGCGGCGTGCCGGTGTATACGTCATCACCCGGAGACAGCTCCATCGGCATGAACGTGGCGGCCCTGGCTTTGAAGGGGAACGGACTCCGCTTCGACGTCTCCCGCGACGTCAACGAGTCCGCGGCCCTGGTGCTCGAGGCCAAGCGCGCCGGGGGACGAAGCGCGGCCGTTATCCTCGGCGGCGGCTCGCCGAAGAACTTCCTGCTCCAGACCGAACCCCACATCCAGGAGGTGCTGGGGCTGGAGGAAAAGGGATTCGACTACTTCATCCAGATCACCGACGCCCGGGTGGACACGGGCGGTCTGTCCGGGGCCACCCCGGCGGAGGCGGTGAGCTGGGGCAAGGTAGATCCCGATCAGTTGCCCGACTCCGTGGTCTGTTACGTGGACAGCACCATTGCCGTGCCGCTGATGACGGCCTACGCCATCGGCAAGCACGCGCCGCGAAAGCTGAAACGGCTCTATGATCAGCGGGAGCAGGCCCTCGAGCACATCGCCGAAGAGATTCGCGAGAAGTTCGGCAACGTGCCGCTGGCCCAGCGGTGACGCCAAGGTGTCCGCGGATGCTCCCAAGGCCTTTTTCAGGGTCGTGACCCCGGCGGAAGCCCTGGAGCTTCTCCGCCAGGCGGCCGCGGTGGACACCGAGGTCGTCGACACCGTCGAGGCCCGGGGCCGCGTACTGGCGGAAGACCTCCACTCCCGGGTCGACCTGCCCCACTTCAACCGGGCCGCCATGGACGGCTACGCCGTCATCGCCCGGGATACCTTCGGCGCCAGTCCCGGGTTGCCCGCCTACCTGGAACTCGTCGGCACGGTGGAGATGGGCCAGGAAGTCACCCGCCAAATCGGGCCACGCGAGGCCATGCGCATCTCCACCGGCGGCATGCTCCCTCCCGGCGGCGACGCCGTGGTCATGGTGGAATACACCGACGAGACCGGCGACGGCATGGTGGAGATCCAGCGGAGCGCTTCGCCCTGGCTCAACGTGATCCAGGTGGGCGATGATATCCGCAGGGGCGACCCGGTCTTCGCCCGGGGCCGGCGGCTCAGGGCGCACGACCTCGGCGCCCTCACCGGCATCGGCATCGGGTCGCTGCCGGTCTACCGCAAGCCCCGGGTGACCCTCATTTCCACCGGCGACGAGATCGTCCCGGTGGACCGGGAGCCTCGCCCCGGACAGGTGCGGAACATCAACCAGCACTCGCTGGCGGGGCTCGTCGCGGAGTGCGGCGCCGACCTGAACGACCTCGGCGTCGTGGCCGATGACCGGGACGACCTACACGCCGCGCTGGAACGCGGCCTGGCGTGGGGGGACCTGGTGCTTCTGTCCGGGGGCAGCTCCATGGGGACCCGCGACATGGCGGTGGAGGTCATCCGCTCGCTGCCCGACGCCAGCATTTTCTTTCACGGCATTTCCGTGAGCCCCGGCAAGCCCACCATCTACGCCGAGGTTTCCGGCAAGCCCGTGCTCGGGCTTCCCGGCTATCCCGTATCCGCGCTGGTGATCTTCGACCTGTTCGCGGACCCGCTGATCCGGGCGCTGGGAGGCGAGCTCCCACCCGCGGCATCGCTCCCGCGAAGGACCGTCCGGGCCGTGCTCGACACCAACGTCTCCTCACCGACCGGCCGGGAGGACTACGTACGCGTCACCCTCGAAAACGACGGCCAGGCGCTTCGCGCCTCCCCGTTGCCGAGCAAGTCCGGCGCCATCTTCACCCTGGTCAAGGCCGACGGCATGATCCGCATCGATCTCAACCGCGAAGGGCTGGAACGGGGTGAGGAGGTAGAGGTGCTGCTTTTCTGATGCCGTGGCCGGCGAGATGCACGCCGCCGCGGACTCGCCTCAAGACCCGGTTACGCCGCCCCGGCGCCCCCCTGAAAAAAGCAGCCGGCGGGTGTGCCGCGCGATCATCAGGTCCTCGTCGGTGGGAATGACCCGCACGGTGCAGCGGCCCCGGGCTGTGCTGATGGTGTCGGCATGGGCCTCGTTGCTTGCGGGGTCGAGCTCGA
>JAPOQB010000823.1 GCA_026710965.1 Deltaproteobacteria bacterium
CCTGGGCCAGTGGGACGACGAGCTGGACGAGGAAGCCAAGCTGGCGGTGGAAGGACGCTACTTCGAGACCGGCGAGAAGCTCAAGTCACGGCGCGTCAAGGCCAGCGAGGTCGAAGAAGAGGACCACTAGGAGCCGGGCTCCCGGGAGCCTGTCGGAGAATTCGAACGGCGTCCTTCGACTTCGCGACGCTACGCTCAGGACGAACGGCTAAGTCAAGGAATTCTGATGAAGATCCCGTTCGTCCTGAGCGTAGCGAAGCGAAGTCGAAGGGCGCCGACCCATGTCGGGAGGGAGTTTTCAACAACCTCCTAGAGCGCGTCGAGGACTTCCTTGACCTCGGGTCCGGGGTCGGTGCGGTCCTTGAACGGCGCCAGCCGGCGGTAGAGGTCGGCCGCGGCTTCGTGGAAGCCCGTGGGCAGTCCCGCGGCGCCGAAGCTGGCGGCGATCTCTTCCATCTCGCCCACGTAACGCCAACCCTTGGGGGCGGCTACCGAGGCCGCCCGCTCGCTCTTGCCGGGAAGGTTGGGCTGGGACCCCGCCCATTCCTGGAGCAGCGCCTCCTCAACCCCCTCCCTGGCCGCCAGCGCGCGGATGGCGAGGATCAGCGCGTCACTGCCCTTGGTCCAGGCGGCATAGGTCATCTTGAGGGCCGAGGCCGCTCCCGGATCCCCCGCGATCACCTTGGCGTCGAGCATGCTCCCGGAGAAGAGCTCCGCCACCACCTCGGCTCCGGCTCCGGAAAGATAGAGCCGCGTCCTTCCCGGCTTGGTCACCGGCGGTCCGATGATGGCGCCGTCGACGAAAGTCGCGCCGCCCTTGCCCACCGCCTGCCCCACCCTTTCAGCGGTCGCCCGTGAGACCGCGTTGGCGTCCACGTACAAGCCGGCGAAGCCCAGCCCGGCCACGCTTTGGGCCACCTCCTCGGCGGCGTGGGGCGGGCACACCGAAAGGACCGCGTCACTCTCGCCGACAGCTTCGGCCAAGGTCTCCACTTCCACCAGCTTGGCCTTTTGGGCTCGCTGCCGCGTCCCTTCGCTTCGTCCGTCCGAAACCCACAGCACTCGCGGGCCGTTCACCGAGGCGCCGATGGTGGCGCCCATATTGCCGGGATTCAACAATACAACGGTCTTGATCGTCATAGACTTCTCCACTCGCTTCATTCTGACGTGAGGACGGCATAGAGCGCCGACACCGCGATGACGGCCCAGATAACCATGGACGGCCACAGCCGGCCGAACCCCTCGCCCGCCATCTCCCTGCCGAGCTTCAGGATCGTCCGGGAATAGGGACCCAGGGAGATTCCCATCAGCAAGGACGTAAGCAGCATCGCCGATACCACTTCGACGACGCCCATCCGGGTGAAAACAAAGTATCCCACTACCGCCGCCAGCACGGCGTAGATCCACGTGCAGGCCCGGGGATGGTCCAGCATGGCGCCGGCGGTATTCATCCAGGACACCGGCGACGCCAGCAACGCCGCGAATTTCACCAGGACCACGACGGCAAAGATGACTGCCAGCACTTCAAGCGCGTCCACCGGGCTTCGCCCCTTTCGGCACCGTCAGAGAACCGACGCCGCGGCGAGCGGCTTCGGCCTCTCATGATACCACTCGAACCAGTCTTCGCCGTCCCGGGGGCAGGCCGAAAGCATCTCGTCCAGGGTCACCGGGGCGATGGCACCCTCCCGGATCTCCCGCAGGCGCGCCGCCGGCATCGGCCTCCCGTACTGCTCGTTTCTCATCTCCAGTCTTATGGCGCCCATCTCGGCGATGATCCCGACGGCGGTCTCGACGTCTCCCGGCCCGCCGATCAGCCGGTACAGGTCGTCCCTTCCTTCCGAGGCGCCGTGCTCGATCTCGTCCCGCAGGATGATCTTCGATGCCCGCGAGAGGGCCTCCTCGTAGTCGCCGCCCCGAAGCGGGACCATGCCGTAGAAGAGCGAGCCACCGCCGCCGCGGGTGAACAGTGCCGCCGCCAGCTCCAACTCGGACCCGCCGGCCCGGAGCTCCGCCCACCGGTCGTGCTCCCGGTGCGACACTTGGTACCACGACGCCTGCCGCGCCGTTTCCCGCAGCTCGCGCCACTGCACGCGCTCGCCGCTGATACCCTCGTAGATGTAGGCCAGCATTCCGTAGTGCCGGACCTCCTGGTAGTCCTCGGTGAGCTGGTCCACCAGCGCCTCACGGGTGACGGACCGGTCAACCTGTTCCACCAGCTCGCACCGCTGGTGGGACGCGATCTCCTCGAGGTTCCTGGCCTCCCGGGCCACCTGGAAACGCAGCCAGTCCAGATGCCGGGCCAGCGGCCGCTTCTCCTCGAAGAAACGCCGCGCCACCTCCGCCTCCCCGGCGCGGAACTTGCCCACGATCTCCTCAATTTCGGGTATCGGCGTCACCGTCTGGGCTCCATGTGCGGGGTACGTGTTCGGCGTCCTTCAGAGATGGCGCCCTTCGACTTCGCTTCGCTACGCTCAGGACGAAAGGGGAACACATCCAAACCGGGGACCGCATGCGTACCGGAGAACACTTCCGTACCGGAGAACACTTCCGTACCGGAGAACACTTCCGTACCGGAGAACATATCCGAACCGTTCGTCCTGAGCGTAGCGAAGCGAAGTCGAAGGGCGCCATCTCCATCAGAAGGGCGCCATTTTCAATCAACGTCTCCCTAACACCAGCCAATGCCACTGTCAAAGCTGCCGGTGGTGGGCCGGCCGCGAACCGGCTATGATGGCCGCCATGTCCACGCCAAAGGGGGCCGCCCTCGTTACCGGCGGAGCCAGACGCATCGGCGCGGCCATCGCCCGGGCGCTGGCGCAGGACGGGTACGACATCGCGCTCCACTACCGGACGTCCGCCGAGTCGGCCGAAGGCATCGCGGAGGAGATCGAGGGGCTCGGCCGCAGGTGCCGGCTGTTCCGTTGCGACCTCGACCGCCACGAGGAGATGACCGGCCTGATTCCCGGCGTGCGGGAGCATTTCCCCCGCCTGAACGTGCTCATCAACAACGCGTCCATCTTCGAACCCGGGACCCTCGCGGGAACCGGCCGTGACCTGTTCGAGCGCCATTTCAACATCAATTTCAAGGCGCCCTTCTTCCTCACCCAGGCATTTGCCGAAGGCTGCGAACACGGCCAGATCATCAACATCCTGGATACCCGTGTCAGCCGTTCCGACCAGCACCACGCCGCCTACACGCTGTCGAAAAAGGCGCTCCTGGAGCTCACCCGGATGGCCGCCCGGGAGCTTGGACCCGCCATCCGGGTCAACGGCGTGTCCCCGGGCATGATCCTGCCGCCGCCGGGCGGAGTGGTGGACGAGCTTGAGCGGCGGAGCGCCGGCCTGCCCTTGAAACGCATCGGCGACACCGCTAACTTGGTCGCCGCCGTACGGTTCCTGCTGGAAAATCCCTTCATCACGGGGGAATGCATCTACGTCGACGGCGGCGAGCACCTGTAGTCTTTTGTCTTTTGTCGCGAGATCGTCCCATGATTCAGCGAAATCCGGTCAAGATCACCATCGAGAACCTGCGGCTCCGGACCATCATCGGCATCAACGACTGGGAACGGGAGACGAGGCAGGACGTGGTCGTCAACGTCGAGCTGGAACTGGCGCCCGGCACGGTGTTCACGCACGACACCATCGACGAGACCGTGGACTACAAGAAACTCAACAAGCGGCTCATCGCCGAGGTGGAGCGATCCTCGTTCTTTCTCATCGAGAAGCTTTGTGACCATCTGCTGACGATGGTCATGGAAGACAGCCGGGTCCGGCGCGCGCGGGTCCGGGTGGCCAAGCCCACGGCGCTCCGCTACACCGATTCCGTTTCCGTGGAATGCTCGGCGGAAAGGACGGGATGAACCGGGCGGTCATCGGCGTCGGGTCCAACATCGAGCCCGAGATCAACGTGCCCAGGGCGCGCGAACGGATCGCCGAACGGCACCTGATCGTCGCCGAATCGCCGCTGCTGGAGACCGCCCCCGTCGGCTATGTCCACCAGCCGGACTTCACCAACGGCGCCCTGTTGCTGGAGACCCCGGTCGGCCGGCAACGGTTGAAAGCCGACCTCAAGGCCATCGAACGCCTGCTCGGACGGCAACCCGGACCGGATCGATACGGGCCCCGCACCATCGATCTCGACATCGTCGTGTGGAACGGCGAGGTCATCGACCCGGACCTGTACAGCCGAGACTACCTGCGCGAGTCGGTCCTGGCGGTCTGGCCGGACCTGAAGCTGTGACCCCTGGAGCCCCGACCGCGCGGCGGATTCGTTCGGCCTGGGCGGTGGCGTCCGTCCTGGCGATGCTGTGGACCCCTGGCGGCGGCGGCGCCGGAGAGATCGCGGTCAGGGCGGTGCCGGTGGAGCTGAATCCCGAGCGGCCGTCCGTCAAGACCGTCGGAAAGCTGGTGTTCCTGAGCGGTTTCGAGCTGGTATCGGACCACCCGCGGTTCGGCGGGCTTTCCGGCCTGGAGATCAGTCCGGACGGCAAGCGGTTGCGGGCCGTTTCCGACCGCGGCACCTGGATCACCGCAAGGCTCGCCCACAACGCCGACGGGCATCTCGTCGCCGTCGACTCGTGGCGCGCGGCCCCCATGTTGACCCCCGCCGGCAAACCGGCCCGGGGCCGCCAACGGGATGCCGAGGGTCTGGCACGGGGCTCCCGCGGCACCTTTCTGGTCTCGTTCGAAAGGCGGCACCGGATCTGGCGATATCCGACGGCTCTCGATGGGCTCCCCCGGCCGGTGCCGGCGCCTCGCGCGCTGAACGGCGCGCCGGTCAATGGCGGACTCGAAGGAATCGCGGTGCTGTCCGACGGCGCGGTCCTGGGCGTGACCGAACGGCATGCCAACGAAGACGGCAGCCTCAAGGGATGGCTCATGAAGGACCGTGCGGCCCATGAGATCGCCTACATGCCGGCCAACGGCCTCAACCCCACGGGCCTCGCTCCTCTGCCTGACGGCGGCGTCCTGGTGCTCGAACGGGTGCTCACGCTGTCGGGAATACACGCCCGGATTGTCCGTGTGTCGAAGAACCGTCTGGAAATGGCCCGGCGGAACGCAGGCACCCGGGTCCGTGGAGAGATCCTGGCCGATCTGAAGCATCCGATGTCGGCGGACAACTTCGAGGGGCTCGCGCTCCGGCGGGACCGCGCCGGACGCCTGCTGCTCTACCTGCTCTCCGACGACAACTTCCGGCCCTTTCAGCGGACGCTGTTGCTTCAGTTCCGGATGATCGATGATTTGTGAGCTTGCATCGGGTGTCTGTCCCACGAACACGTGTGCTAAGATGCGCGGGATTTCTTCGTGAATCCTGAAACCATCCGCGGGGGGAACCATGAGCCTTCGACTGCTTGAACAGAAACCGCTTGAACAACTGAGCCTGGACGAACTCCATGCGCTGTTTCGGTCCCGGGTCCGGCCCGAAGCCATCGAACACGTCATGGGAGCCGCCGAGAGCCAGTCCACCCTGAAACGCAACCGCACCGCGTTGGACCGGCTGCTGTTCCGCCAACGGATCTTCCACGACGTCACCGATCCGGACACCTCCATCGAGTTGTTCGGCCACAAGCTCCCGTCCCCGGCGCTGATCAGCCCCGTGGGCAGCTTCCGGCTGCTGCGCAAGAACGGCGAGCACGAGGTGGCGGAAGGCGGCAGCCTGTTCGGGACCATGGTGTTCATCAGCGGCGCCACGCAATCGACCGTGGACCAGTGGGCGGAAGGGATTTCATCCCCGCTGGTATACATGGCGTACCTCAGCAAGGGACGGGACAAGGTGCTCAGCGCGGTCCGCCGGGCGGACGAGATCGGTTACGCCGCGGTGGGACTCACCATGGATACGTTGCAGCCCACCAAGCTGAGGGACCGGGTCCCCATGTCCTCGGACGGGAAGCCTCGTACCGTCCACCTTTCCTCGCCGGATGACGTGACCTGGCTCAAGCGTGAAGTGTCCGTTCCCGTGGTGGTGAAGGGAATCATGAACCCCGACGACGCGCGCATCGCCATCGACGCCGGCGCGGACTGCCTGGTGGTGTCCAATCACGGCGGCCGCATCCTCGACTTCAACCGCGCCGCCATCGAGGTGCTGCCGGAAATCGTGGATGCGGCCGACCGGCGGGTTCCCGTGCTGCTGGACAGCGGCGCGCGCCGGGGCGGCGACATCGCCAAGGCGCTGGCCCTGGGGGCCAAGGCGGTCCTGCTCGGACGGCCCATCTGCTGGGGTCTCGGCGCCGCCGGACCGGAAGGCGTGGCCCGGGTGCTGTCGATCTTCACGGACGAGTTGAAGCGCGTGATGATCATGACCGGCACTCCGGCGATTCCGGACATCACCCCGGCGCTTCTCAGCCTGGACCCGAACAACGTCTGGTTCAGAGGGATGTAGGGTCCTGTTAAGAAAACCGTCGGACAGCCGAGCGAGGAGGTCGCATGAGCGCGGAAGCACGTTTGAAAGAGCTGGGTCTGAGCCTGCCGCCGCAGCCCCGGCCCATGGCCAACTACGTCAGTGCCGTGAGGACGGGCTCGCTGCTGTACCTTGCCGGGCACGGCCCCCTGGGCGACGACGGGAAACCCATCTCCCGCGGCAAGCTGGGCCGCGACCTGACCGTCGAAGAAGGCTACCGGGCGGCGCGCCAGACGGCGCTGAACGCCCTGGTCACCCTGAGAACGGAGCTCGGAAGCCTCGACCGCGTTCGCCGCATCGTCAAGGTGCTGGGCATGGTCAACGCCGATCAGGATTTCCAGAAGACCCCGCAGGTCATCAACGGTTTTTCCGACCTGATGGTGGAGGTGTTCGGCGAAAGCATCGGCAAGCACGCCCGCTCCGCGGTGGGCATGGCGACGCTGCCCAACAGCATCCCGGTGGAGATCGAGTCCATCTTCGAGGTGGAATGACCCCCAACGGGCATGGTGGCTGCCCGGGTTCGACGGAATGGTCGAGGCGGTTCGACCCTTTGGGCGTGGCGGCAGCCCCTGGAGGCAGCACAACTCCCCAATAAGACGACGTTTTCCTGCTGCGTCGGGCATTGGCACGGAACATGCTACTCATAGGGCATACCGATTTCCACAAGGAGGTAGCTCAATGCTTCGCAAACCATCTCGTTCGACAGGCATAAAGGCCTTGGGCGTTTGCGCCCTGCTGCTCGCCACGTTCGCCCTTCTTTCGGGCTTCAGCCAACCCCCGCTTGACGCATCGACCAAGACCGCGGCGGCGGACCCGAAGCCGGTCAACACCATCGTCAAACTGGTCAAGGCCGTCAGCCCGGCGGTGGTCAACATAACCACCAAGGGGGAGACCCGGTCGGCGACATGGTCCCAGCGGTTCGGCCATCCGTTGCCCGATGCGTGGCGTAAATTCTTCGAAACGCCTCCGTTCTCCATGCCCGGCCCCTTCGGAAGCCCCGGCACGCCCCGGCAGCCCCGCAGGACCCAGTCCTACGGCTCGGGCGTGATCATCGATTCCAAGGGACTGATCCTGACCAACCATCACGTGGTGGCGGGCCGCAAGAACGCCACCATCGCCGTTACCCTTTCCGACGAGAACGAGTTCGAGGGAACGATCATCGGCACGGACGAGAAAACCGACATCGCCCTGATCCAGATCAACGCCGGCTATACGCTTCCCACGGTTCCGCTGGGCGACTCCGACGCGCTGGAGATCGGTGAAGGGGTGCTGGCCATCGGTAACCCGTTCGGTCTCGACCGTACGGTGACATCCGGAATCGTCAGCGCCAAGGGACGCCGCATCGGCGCCGGGCCGTACGATAACTTCATCCAGACCGACGCGTCCATCAACCCGGGTAATTCCGGCGGCCCGCTCATCAACCATCGCGGCGAGGTGGTGGGAGTGAACACCGCCATCTACAGCCGGGGCGGCGGAAATGTCGGCATCGGTTTCGCCATTCCGATCAACCTCGTGAAGGAACTGGTGCCGCAGCTCCGGAATGACGGCCGGGTCACCCGCGGCTGGTTGGGGGTGGCCTTCCAGAAGATGACGCCGCTGCTGGCGGAATCCCTGGGCGTCGGCGAGCCCCGCGGCGCGCTGGTCGCCGAAGTGTTGCCCGACACCCCCGCGCGGGAGGGTGGAATCCAGGCCGGTGACGTCATCGTCGAGTTCGACGAGAACCCCGTCAAGGACTCCGGCGACCTCCCGATCATCGTTGCTCGCACGCCGATCGGCAAGGAAGTCGGCGTGAAAGTGTTGCGCGGCGGCAGCGAACGGACGCTGAAGGTACGGATCGGCAAGCTCGAGGAAAAGTCCGTGGCAACGCCTGAGGAGCAGGGTTCCGACCTCGGGCTCACCGTACGGGAGCTCACTCCGGACACGGCCAAGAAGCTCTCGGTGAAGCGCACCGAAGGAATCCTCGTCACCGCCGTGAAGCCGGGGAGCCCCGCGGAAGAGGCCGGGCTGCGCCGGGGCGACGTGATCCTGGAAGTCAACCGGACCCCGGTGGCGACGCTGGCCGCCTACAACCAGGCGCTGGAGAAGGTGGAGAAGGGCCAGAACGCCTTGCTGCTGGTTCAGCGGGGCGACAACACGCGGTTCTTCGTGGCCAAGAGCTAGGGTTACCCTGACCGGCCATTTCCTCCGGGGCGATGGGGCGGCGTGTCCGTCCCATCGCCTTCCCTTTTTGGCGCGCCACGGGCCGGCCTTGGATTCTTGCGAAGTTCAAGGCCGTTTGTATAATGGTTCTTAGCCTTTGATGCCGAATTCCGATTTTCCATCGCGACCGGTTTGAAACGGCCGCCCAATGTCATGAAACGAGCTTCGCTGGTTCCCTACTTCCTCGCCTCGGTCCTGCTGCTGCTGGGCCTGTTCTCGCTGTATGTCTTCTACGAGAGCCGGTGGCTGCAAGAAGAACTCGTGCGCCAGGTGGAGCTCAAGGCGCTGGCTCTCACCAAGACCATGGAGACCAGCGCGAAGAAGTCCATCAAGGGCAACGCACTGATCGAGGAACTGGTCCGCCAGCGCCTGCTGGACAACGCGCGGCTCATCGACCGGCTGCTGACCGCCAACTCCCCGGAGCCGCTGGTCCAGCGCATCAGCGCCATCAACGATCTCCACAAGGTGGAGCTGCTGGACCGTCAGGGGCGCCCGTGGGTCTCGCACACCGGGACGGAGCCCCGGATCGGCGACCTCCTGGCCGAGTTTCGGGAACGGTGGTCCGGCCGCAAGGCGGCGGTCCACATCTGGGGCAAGCTCTGGTCCCGGTTCCCGGGACAGGCGCCACCGCTTCCGCAACACAAGTTCTGGGAAGACAGCGTCTTCGGCGTGGCCCTGGAAGCCCGCAGCTTCCCCGGGTACATCGCCGTCCACGCCGACGCCTCCTACATGCTCAAGTTGCAGCGCGAGATCGGCGTCCAGCGCCAGATCCAGGACCTGGGGCGGCAGGACGACATCGA
>JAPOQB010000757.1 GCA_026710965.1 Deltaproteobacteria bacterium
CCGCCTCCCGATCGGGCGTCGTTGACGGAGCGCGAGTGGGCGGTGTTGAACGGGTTGTCGGCTCAACTCGACGAGACCCGCAAGCAGTTGGCCGATACCCGCGCGGAGGTTGCCGCCATGCGGGATCGCTTGAACGCCGCGGAGGGGGCGGTCCAGGAGATAAGAAGCGGAGCGGGACCGGGAGTCGGTTCCGGGAATGCCGGGGATCTCCATCGCCGGTTGGCGGCGCTCGAGGCGGAGGTCAAGACCCAGCGAGAGCTGTTGAAGGTGCGGGAGGAGGAGCTTCGTCTGCTGCGCGACGCGGTCCTGCAGACCGGCAATGCGCCCGCGAGGACCGCGGCCAAGCAGCCGGAAGCCGGAGTCCCTGCGACGCCGGCCGCGACGCCGGCTGCCCCACCGGGTGTCGCCCAGACCGAGCCGCGGCGCGACGCTGATGTGGCCGCATCCCAACGGGACTACGAAGATGCGTGGAAACGGCTGCGCGAAAGGGACTATCGCGGCGCCATCGAACAGTTCAAGAAATTCGTCGAAGCGCATTCGGACAGTAGTCTGGCGGACAACGCTCAATACTGGATCGGCGAAAGTTACTATGCCCTCCAGGAGTTCGACGAGGCCATTCTGGAATTCGACGTGGTCCGCAAGAAGTACCCGGACGGAGACAAGGTCCCCGCGGCCTGGCTCAAGATAGGCTACGCTTTTGCCGAACTGGGAAATCGAGTCGACGCCAGACTCATTCTCCAGGAAGTCATTAATCGGTATCCGCAATCCAAAGAAGCCGAAAAGGCGCAAGAGAAAATTCGGGCTCTGGACACTTGATCCCGATCGCCCTGGACTTTCCGCGAGGGCGAACAACGGAGCCCCGGAGATGAGCCCCGGTCAAGCTCGCACGGGCAGCCTTCCAAAACACCATGCAGATACTGCGGCACGTCAAGCAACCGCTCGTCCGTCCCGTCATGACCATCGGAAACTTTGACGGGGTGCATCTGGGGCACCAGGACCTCTTGCGCCGCGTGATGGAAGATGCGCGATCACGCGAAGGATCCGCCGTCGTGCTGACTTTCGAACCCCATCCCTTGAAGATTCTTGCTCCGAGTTTTGCGCCGCGGTTGATCCTGGCCCGCAAGGACAAGCTGGCGCTGTTGCGGCGTGTAGGCATCGATTTCGTCGTGATACAGCGCTTTACTTCGAGTTTCTGCGCGTTGTCCCCGCATGACTTCGTGAGTCGGTACCTCGTCGGGCTCGGGGTGGAGCGGTTGTGGGTGGGAGACGATTTTCGTTTCGGCAAGGACCGGGCCGGCACGGTCGAGGAGCTCATGACGTGGGGCCCCGCGGCCGGGATGGAGATCAAGGTCATTTCCGCCGTGGCCGACTCGGATCACGCCATCAGCAGCAGTCGAATCCGCGCGTTGCTGGAAGAGGGCCGAGTGGATATCGCGCGCCGGCAGCTCGGCCGCTGCCACTTCATCGAAGGGTCCGTGGTCAAGGGCCATCAACGGGGCCGTGAGCTTGGCTTTCCCACCGCCAATGTGCGCAGCAGGACGGAGGTGGTGCCGGGCAACGGAATATATGCGACGCTGGTTCAGGTGGGTGGGCGGCAGATGCACAGCGTCACCAGCATCGGAGTGAACCCGACTTTCGGGGCGGGGCCCAGGACCATCGAGACCCACCTGCTGGATTTCGACGAAGATCTCTACGGTCGCCGGTTGCAGGTATTCTTCGTGGAAAGACTTCGGGAGGAGCGAAATTTCCCGTCGGTCGAGGGGCTCGTCCGGCAGATCGAGGACGACGTCGTCCACGCCCGCCGGGTGCTGAGCCGCAACGGTCCCGAGAGCCCGGTGGCCCGATGCTTGACAAAGAGGCCTGTTTCACCTAATGTCTAGACTCGCGTCTTGCGACGCCGTAACCCAATCATTTCGACCCAATCCGTTTTATCAATCATTACGACAAATCGATCCGGTTTCCTGCTTCGCAGTCGCTTCCTGTCCAGTTCGACAGGCCGCCGGCAGCGTGATTGAAAGGAAGTTTCATGGCTAATGTACGAACGCGCTCCGCAGGGGAAGGTGAGTCCAAGAGCGAAACGGCTCAAAATCATCGCAGGGGCCGGACGGCGTCGGCGCCGGCCCCGGAGCCCGTGCACCAGAACGGCTTGAACCTGAGCTCGCTCAAGTCCAAGAAGATCGCCGAACTGGCCAATATCGGCAAGGGTTTCAGCATTGAGAGCGCGGCGAACATGCGGCGGCAGGATCTCATATTTGCGATCCTGCAGGCGCAAACCGAAAAGAATGGATATGTGTACGGAGAGGGTGTCCTCGAGACCCTGCCCGACGGCTTCGGCTTTCTGAGGGCGCCGGACTACAATTATCTGCCCGGCCCGGATGACATCTACGTATCGCCCAGCCAGATCAGGCGTTTCGGCCTGCGCACCGGAGACATCATATCCGGCCAGATCCGGCCTCCGAAAGACGGTGAGCGGTACTTCGCGCTGCTGAAGGTCGAGACCATCAACAACGGCGATCCCGACAACGTGCGCGACAAGATTCTCTTCGACAACCTCACCCCGCTCTATCCCGAACAGCGCATTTCGCTGGAGCACGATGCGGAGGAGTATACGACGCGTTTCATCGATTTGCTGACGCCCATCGGAATGGGGCAGCGCGGGCTGGTGGTGGCGGCGCCCCGGACGGGCAAGACCATGATGTTGCAGAACATGGCCAAGGCCATTGCCCACAACCACCCGGATGCCGTGCTCATCGTGCTGCTCATCGACGAACGGCCGGAAGAGGTGACCGACATGCAGCGGTCGGTGATCGGGGAAGTGGTCAGTTCCACCTTCGATGAACCGGCTACGCGCCACGTGCAGGTGGCCGAGATGGTCATCGAGAAGGCCAAGCGGCTGGTGGAGCACGGCAAGGACGTCATCATTCTGCTGGACAGCATCACCCGCCTGGCCCGGGCCTACAACACCGTGGTCCCGCCGAGCGGCAAGATCCTCTCCGGCGGCGTGGATTCCAACGCGCTGCACAAGCCGAAGAAGTTCTTCGGCGCCGCGCGGAACATTGAGGACGGCGGCAGCCTCACCATCATCGCAACGGCCCTGATCGACACGGGAAGCCGCATGGACGAGGTGATCTTCGAGGAATTCAAGGGCACCGGCAACATGGAGATCAACCTCGACCGCCGGCTTATGGACAAGCGCGTGTTTCCCGCCGTGGATATCAACAAGTCCGGCACCCGCAAGGAAGAGCTCCTGATCCCCAAGGAGGACCTCAACCGTATCTGGATCCTCCGCAAGGTGTTGTCGCAACTCAACGTGGTCGAGGCCATGGAGTTCCTCATCGACAAGCTCCACGGCACCAAGAGCAACAAGGAATTCCTCGAATCCATGAACACTTGACCGGGCTCGCCTCCCCGGGAGTTCTCTTGCGTGGTGGTGCCAAGTTTGCTAATAGCCATCGTTGCTTTCTTCCATTCCCGGTAGCGCACAGCAGGTTAGGGCCGGCAGTTCATCCCACAGGTTTTTGAGGCAGGAGAATAGATGTTGAGCTACGTAGAATTCGAGGTTCTGGCGTTATGACGGACATATCCATGAAGCAGCTGCTGGAAGCGGGCGTCCACTTCGGGCACCAGACCAGTCGCTGGAACCCCAAGATGAAGCCTTTCATCTTCGGGGCACGGAACGGGATTCATATCATCGACCTCCAGCAGACCGTGAGAATGGTCAAGGACGTCTGTGCGCAGGTCCGGGATCTGATCGTGGGCGGGGGCCACGTCCTGTTCGTCGGGACCAAGAAGCAGGCGCAGGACTCGGTCCGCGAAGAGGCGGAACGCTGTGGCATGTCCTATGTCCACCACCGTTGGCTGGGCGGCACGCTGACCAACTTCCAGACCGTCCGTCAGAGCATCGACCGCCTGAAGAAACTCGAGGAAATGGCCAACGATCCCAAGATCGTCGAGGCATTGACCAAGAAGGAAATGCTTTCGCACAGCCGCGAGCGGGCCAAGCTGGAGCGCGCCCTGGGCGGGATCAAGGACATCAAGAAGCTGCCGGACGCGGTGTTCATCATCGACCCGGGACAGGAAGCCATCGCGGTGCGCGAGGCACGCAAGCTCGGCATCAAGGTGATCGCGATCGTCGACACCGACTGCGACCCGGATCTGGTGGACTACAAGATCCCCGGCAACGACGATGCGATTCGTGCCATCCGGCTGTTTTGCAGCCTCATGGCCGAGGCCGTCAACGAAGGCAAGGCACTATCCGACCAGGCCAGGATGGAGGCGGAGGCCGCGGCCAAGGCGGAGGCCGCGGCTAAGGCGGAGGAGGCTGCCAAAGCAGAGGAGGCGGCGAAGGCGGAGGAGGCTGCGAAGGCAGAGGAGGCTGCGAAGGCAGAGGCCGCCGCGGAAGGGGAGCCAGCCGGGGAGGCGCCGGCACCAACCGAGGCGGTAGCGGCGCCGGAAACGGAAGCACCGGCAGCACCGCAAACAACGACGCCGGCGGTACCGGAAGCGCAAGCGACGGACCCCGTTCAAGAAAAATCCGAGACGGAGACGCCCACGGGCACGCCGACCGTGGCGGGGAGCTGAGTCAGCATGGCCATCGATGCGAGTCTAGTCAAACAACTACGGGAC
>JAPOQB010000322.1 GCA_026710965.1 Deltaproteobacteria bacterium
CGACCCCGAGGTGAAGGACATCCCGCTGTTCTCGGACGTGCTCAAGGGCGAGAACCTCGCCGCCTTCAATGCCTGGAACGGGCAGAACAAGATCACGCGGGTCTACACGCTGCCGCCGGGCACGCCCAAGGACCGGGTCGCGATCCTGCGGAAGGCCTACAAGGCGGTGATGGAGGACCCGGACTTCCTGGCGGAGGCGAAGAAGGCCAAGCTCAACATCGACTACGTCTCCCCCCAGGACATCGCGGATGCGTTGCACTCCATCAACAACATGCCGCCGAAAATCAAGGAATATCTTCAGATCCTGACGGGCTTCAAGAAGCCGAAGTCCTGAGCCGCAGGCATGTAGGGGCGACCGGCCGGTCGCCCCTACCGGAGTTGGTCCCGCCGCAATTTTCCATGGCGCCGGCCGCTAGCCCGGCGCCATGCCTTTCTTCGTCAGTTCGGCGACGGCGTCCGGGGTTTTCTGGAGCCCCCCGAGGCCCATGCCGTTGAGCACGTTGGGCGCCTTGGAGAACTGGACGTCGTCGTAGGGCACCACCTCGATGCGGTTGCCCCAGGGGTCGCGGAAGTTGAGGCGCTGGTCCAGGGTCTTGACGCCCAACCGTTCCAGGGCCGCCCGCACCGGCGTCCGGTCGTCCACGACAAAGCCGAAATGGCGCTTGCCGTCGGCCTCCTGGGTTTTGCCGAGGCTCAACTGGATGAACTGGTCGCCGAGGTCGACGAAGGCGTTGTGGTCGCTTCGGCCGCGCAGGTTGAAGTCGAAGATGGCGCCGTAGAACTCCAGCGCCTGATCCAGGTCTCCCACCTCCAGCACCACGTGATTGATGCCCATGGCGCGGGCCTTTTTGGGTGCGTTGTCGCTCATGGCCGCTCCTTTCCGGTCTGACGGTCGGTGACCCTCGCGTTACCGGCCGTCCACGTAATTGTCGAGGATCCACTGCGCGATCTCGTCGCGCCGGGCGAACCACACGTCCGGAAACGACATGGCGTACCGGATGGCCTCGTCGTAGAGCTTGCCGGTGGCGGGAAAAGCCATCTGGCAGTGCATCGCCAGGGTCAGCATCTTGGGATGGGTGGCCGATTCCTCGTAGAGGATGTCGAACTCGTCCCGAAATGCCTGCAGCAGGTCGCTGGCGCTCTTGCCCCGGCGGTACATGCCGGTGTCGTTCAGTCCGCTGATGGCGTTCTTGTAGGGGATGATCACCATGGTCCGGCCGCCGGCTTCGGCGAGATAGGGGACGTCGTCGTTGACCGCGTCGCCGTGCCAGGTGAAGCCCTCCTCCGCCAGCAGTTCCAGGGTGTATTCGGTATGCCGCATCCCCGACGACAGCCAGCCGGACGGGCGAACGCCCACGAGGTCCTCGAAGATCTGGGCGCAGGCGCGGATCTCCTCCCGTTCCTCGTCCCGGGAGAGCAGCACCAGTTGCACGTCTTCGGCATAGCTGTGGGCCACCAGCTCGTGGCCGTCCTCGTAGATCTTCTTCACCGCCTCCGGGTAGCGCACGGCACAGAGCGCGTTGGTGTTGAAGGACGCCTTCACGCCGTATTTCTCGAGGATCCGCAGAATTCGCCACACGCCGGTGCGGCCGCCGTAGTCGTTCTCGCTGGCGGTACGGAAATCGTACTGGCATCGGACCTCGTCCGCGGTGAGCGGGTTGGAGCCGCCCACGTGGCGCGTCCGCCGCATCTTCGGGTCCGGATTCTCGGTCCAGGCCTCCAGGTTGCCGGCCAGCGCCACCGCGATGCGGGCATCCTCGGGCCAGCGGATGTCGAGCTTCGCGGCCTTGGAGAATACGTCGTAAAAGGAATCGTGTTGGGGGATCATGGATTCAAACCTCCGTCATTCACGTATCGATGTCAGCCCATACGCCGGTCACATCTGCGCGGTCACGCCGTTGCGGGCGCATTCGTCCTCGTACATCCGCCGCAAGACCTTCTCCTCGTCTTCGAACTCGATCTGCTCCACCCCGCGTTCTTCCCCCTGCACCGCGGTGGAGGCGTGCAGCGCCACGAAGCGGCAGGGCTCGGCGCCGGTGTTGTAGTGCTGGTGCCAACTCCCCGCCGGCGGCGAGATCACGGTGCCCTCCTGCCAGTCGAAGCGTTCGGGCTTCTCACCCTCCTGCCACATGAGCGAATAGCCGGTGGAATCGAGCATGTAGATGTGGGCGCCGGGGCCGTGTCGGTGCGCCTTCTTGTAGGTCCCCACCGGGAACTGGGAGACGTGGGCCAGCATGGTGCTGCCGGCCATGTGGATGTACATGTTGCGGTTGCCCTTGCCCCGCTTCTCCCGGGGCACCAGCTTGATGTCCCGGATGTTGCTGATGAAGTTGTTCTCGAGAATGCCGCCGTAGTAGTCGGTGTTGTACTTTCCCTCGCGGGTGAAGAAGTCTTCCTGGGCGGGGTCGAAGCGGTCCTTGAACACGTGGTCGGTGTTGAAGATGAAATCGGCGTCCCGGTAGAGCTCGAATACCACCGGGGCGCTGGTGAGGGCGAAGTACCGGGCGGTGTCCGTGCCGCTGGCATTGAAATGCTGGTGCCATGCGTTGAGCGGGATGGCGAAGAGACTGCCGGCTTCCCACTCGAACGTCCGCTTCCGGGCCTCGTCATACCACACCGTGGTGGCGCCCCGTCCCCGGGTTATCAGCACGATCTCCTCGAACAGGTGCCGCTGGGGCTCGAGGCTCGCGCCGGCCGCGATCTCGCACACGTAGCCGTCCGCCACCCGTTGGTCCGAGAAGGACAGGTAGGCGCCCTTGCCCCCCCGGCGTGGCCAGTCTCCCAGCGCCAGGGTACGGACGTCCTGTACATGGGAGCCGCTCACCACCGGCAGCCCCTCCGATTCGATCCACCGGTCATAGGCGCCGAACCGGTCGCCCATGAACTGCACGTAAGGATGGACCTTGAACTCCACGACTGCCTTGGTGGCCATGAGAGACTCCTTTCAGAAGGGGATGGCAACAGGCTATCGATTTTGGAGAGAGAATGCGAGCCGTGGCCGGCACGCGGTTTTCTGGTAAGGTGAGCCCATGAATACCAGCCAAAAACCCCCCACAGCCAAGGTCATCCCGCACGACCTCGATCGCCACGGGCACGTGCGCACCGACGATTACTACTGGTTGCGGGAACGGGACAACGCCGACACCATCGCCTACCTGGAAGCGGAAAACGCCCACACCAAGGATGCCATGGCCCATGTCGCGCCACTGGAAGAGGCGCTGTTCGAGGAGATCAAGGGGCGCATCAAGCAGACCGACATGTCGGTGCCCTACCGGCGGGACGACTACTACTATTACACCCGCTACGAGGAGGGCCGGGAATACCCGCTCTACGCCCGCAAGCGCCAGTCCCTGGAAAACCCGGAAGACCTCATGCTCGACGTCAACACGCTGGCCGAGGGTCATGAGTTCTTCGCGGTGGGGCGGCTCGCGGTGAGCTTCGGGCAGGACCTCCTGGCCTACGGCGAGGACGCCCAGGGCCGGCGCATCTACACCATCCGGTTCAAGGACCTCGCCACCGGCGAGATGTTACCCGACGTCATCCCGGAGGTGACGAGCAACATGACCTGGGCCAACGACAACCGGACCCTCTTCTATGCCAAGCAGGACCCCGAGACCCTGCGATCCTGCCGCATCTTCCGCCATGTGCTGGGAACGGATCCG
>JAPOQB010000274.1 GCA_026710965.1 Deltaproteobacteria bacterium
CCGTCGATGGGAAGCTCGGTTCCCAGCCCCTTCTCCACCGCGCGCTGGTAGAGCAGCTCGCCGATGGCCTGGTCGCCCACGCCCCAGAAGGCGTTGTTCTTGTAGAAGCTGATCTGCTCCTCCGAGGTCCGGCCCGGCACCTGGCCGGCGAGGACCTCGCCCAGATCCCACACATCGTCCCAGGTGATGATTCCCTGCTGGACCGGATCCCACAGCACTCCGGGCTCGTCCAGGATCTCCTGGCGCTTCGAGTTGCAGACGATGATGTCGCAGCGCTGAAGGGTCTTGTCGTCCACCTCCCGCCGCTTCTGCTGGATGAAGCCGCCGCGCATGAGGCCGATGTTGCTGGAGACGATGGAGCACAGGTGCACGCCCGGCTCCAGCCAGTCGCCGTCGAAGGTGGGCACGTTGGAGTTGGTCACCGACAGCAACACGTCCACACCCTGAATGGCTTCGCGGTTGGTGGCCACGGGCCGCACCTCCATGTCCAGCAGCTCCGTCATCTTGGCGGCGAACCGGGTGCGGTTCTCCGGGTTCGGGCTGTAGACCTTGGCTTCCTCGAGGCCGGGAATGACCGCCTTGCATGCGAGCAACTGGCACTCCGCCTGGCCCCTGGAGCCGAGGATCCCGACGACCTTGGAGCTCTGGCGCGCCAGGTGCTTGATGCCCACGGCGGTGGAGCAAGCCGTCTGGACGTTGACCACGTTGTTGGCATCCGGCAATTCCTTCACCCGCACCTCCCCCACGGTGATGCACTTGAGCTCGGCGTTGTTGCCGTTGAACATCACCCGCACCGGCCGCCCCCGGGTCTGGTAGGTCTGGATGCCGTTGTCATGGATCATCACGTGCTCGCAGTGGGTCAGGATTCCCGTGACTCCCGCGGAGTTCGGCGCCCCCTGGTGCACCGTGACCCGGGCGTTGGCGACCGAGTGCACGCGGCGCCGCAGCGCCCCCAGCTCGCGGTTCCGGGCCCAGTCCATGTAGCCCCGCTCCATGGCGTCCACCGCCTCTTTCATGGTGATCAGGCCGCTCATGTCTTCCGGGCCCAACAGTAATACCGATGCCATTGCAACCTCCCTGACGTTTGGTCGTTCCCCGGCGCCGTTCAGTTGAGCGGCGCCGCTCCTCGCTTCATCAACAGATAAAGCCTTCCCTTACTCTTCATGTATCCGGCCTCCGCCCCTGCCGCGTCACCCGTGCCGAAATAGAGGTCCACCCGTGCCGGACCCCGGATGGCCGCACCCGTGTCCTGATTCAGGAAAAAACGCCCTACCGGCCGCCAGCCCGCCAGCGCGCCGTCCTCGTCCACCACCGGCGTCCGGGTCTCCACGAACAAGAGCGCGCCCCTGGGGTAGACCCGATGGTCGGTGGCGGCCGACCGTCCCGCCGTCAACGGGACCCCGAGGCTCCCCAGCGGCCCCTGCTCCCCCAGCCGGAAGAAGACATACCGCTCGTTGCGCGCGAACAGCGCCTCGCGCTCGTCCGGATACTCGGCGAGCCAGGCGCGGATGCGCTGCATCGACATGGACTCCCGGTCCAACTCGCCCCGGTCGATGAGGACCTTGCCGATGCTGGTGTAACGCCGGCCGTTGGAGGCCGCGAAGTTGAGCGGCACCTCGCTCCCGTCGGTCATCCGCAACAGTCCCGAGCCCTGGATGTGCAGGAAGAAACGGTCCACGGGGTCCCGGAGCCAGGCGATCTCGTAGCCCTTGCCCTTGAGCTTGCCCAGGACGTCGATGTCGTGACGGGAGTGTCCGGGCGCGCGCTTTCCCCGTGCTCGCCGGGTGCGCGACTCGTGCGGCTCCCGGTAGACGGGATAGCGGTATTCGGCGGTCTCCACCGGACTGGCATCGATCACCGGCTGATAGTAGCCGGTGAAGAGGACGTCTTGCCGCCGGCCGCGCAACGGCGCGGGAAAGAAGTCGAACCGCTCCGCCACCCGATGCGGCCAATCCCCGCCCGTTACGGGCGATTCGTCCAGAAGATCGAGGAACTCCGCCAGGGACGCCCGGACCTCTTGCGCCGTAACCCGCCGGGGCCACCGCCCCAGAGACCGCTCCGCCGGGACGGCGTCGAGGAACCGCAGGCTCTGCGCAACGGCCGCCCGGAGCGATCGCACGCCGTGATCATCCGGCGCCTCCACCGGCAACTCGGGGGGCTGGCCTGGCGTGGCCAGGGATGACGGTGGGGTCAGCGGCGGCGGTTCCGGCTGCGACGGCGCGCAGCCGCCCAGCAGTTGGAGTACGGCGAATACCGCCACGAGGACCCGCACCGCGCTCCGCCCGTCCCGCCAGGCCACCGGACTTCAGTTCCTCAGTCCCGGATGTCCTGGGTGAACCATTCCGTGGGCAGCTCGCGCCCCATGCCCTTCTCCTTGGCCATCTGGTAGACCCG
>JAPOQB010000494.1 GCA_026710965.1 Deltaproteobacteria bacterium
TGCGGTGACGAATCGGGTTGATCGGTTGATCGAGAGACTGACGACGGCTTTGTCCGACGATGACTAGGAGAGGGCTGTATCGGGCGGGGTCTATTTATTCCCATGCTCTTGTGTGGGATACTGAACCAAGGGCCGAGGAGTGGCAGGCAGGGCATTTCCGGCAACAGGCACAAAAGATTTCCTGGAGTTCGTTGAAGTGATGTATCGTGTCCGGCGAAGAGAGTCGTTTTCCAGACAGTGGATTTCAAGAGGGGGAGATTCACCGTCACCTCACAGGCATCCGTTATCCCGGAGGAGACTCTGCGCCGGCTTGTGATCGAAGTGCCTTCCTGCCGTTGAGTCCTGCGCCTTTGTAGAACAGCGCAGGCCTCCCCACACCTCGCCCTGGGCGCCCTTGCATAGGACTTGATCATGAGTTCCTTGATGGGGGACAAGAAACGGGCACTCAGGGGTGCGATTCTAGCGAAAAGAGAAGCTCTTTCGTCGACCTTGGTTTGCGCCTGGGGAGAGGCGATTCAGCGCTTCGTGCTCGCGCTTCCTGCGTACCAGTCCGCGGAAGCCATTGGGCTCTACAGTCCGGCGGCCAACGAAGTCGAGACGTCGGAGATAGCCCGCGACGCTCTGGCGACAGGCAAGGGGCTGTACTATCCGAAGGTTTCGGGCGGTTGTTCAAACATTTTTCAGGTGCGGTCGACGGCGGATCTGGTACCCGGCCGGTACGGGATTCGCGAGCCAGCGGGGGGCCGGCGGTTGCCCCGCGGCGGCGATGCCGGACTCGTGGTGTTCGTTCCGGGTGTCGCCTTTGATTGCAACGGCAATCGCCTGGGGCGCGGGACCGGTTGGTACGACCGTTTGTTGGGCGGCTTGGATGCCCGTGTGCCAAGGATCGCCTTGGCCTATGAATTCCAGTTGCTGGAGGAAGTGCCCGTGGAACCGGGGGATCTGCCGGTTTACGCCATCGTGACGGAGAAGAGGGTCATCGCCTGCGGTGACAGGGTGGATCGTGTGGATGGTTTGGCGGAAAGGCCCCCATGTCGTTCCCATGCTTCCGGGAGGTAGCTTGTTTTGGTTACATGGTTTTCTTTGATTTTGGGTCTCGTTCTGGGTTGCTCGTTGACCGTCGTCGTAGTCCTGATCCGCAGGAAACAGCACCAGCTCCAAAGGGAGCTCGATGAGAGCACCGCCGCGCGTATACTGGATGAGGCGCGGCGGGAAGGCGATGCGATCCGGAAGGAGGCGGAGATAGAGGCCAAGGACGGGGTCCTGAAGGCCCGCACCGAGTTCGAAAACGACATGCGGGAGACCCGAAAAGACCTTCAGTCGCTGGAGCGGAGGTTGCTGACCAGAGAGGAGGTGCTGGACAAACGTCTGGAAGGTCTTGAAAACAGAGAAACCGGCCTCTCCAATCGGGAAGGCACCATCGAAAGGAAAGAGCAGGCGCTGGTTGAGAAAGAGGCCGAGTCGGAGCGCCTCGTCGGCGAGGCCAAGCGACAGCTCGAGATCGTCGCCGGCATCAGCCGCGAAGAGGCGAAGAAGGGCTTGATGGAGGAGATGTTCGAGGAGGCGAGGTACGATTCGGCAAAGCGTATCCGGCTCATGGAAGAGCAGGCAAAGTCGGAGGCCGATCGCGAGGCCAAGAAGATGATCGCGCTGGCCATAGCGCGATTGGCCGGAGACTTCGTCACGGAGCGGACGGTTTCGACGGTGTCCCTCCCCAACGACGAGATGAAGGGTCGAATCATCGGCCGTGAGGGGCGGAATATCCGGGCCCTGGAGGCGGCCACCGGCATCGATCTGATCGTCGACGATACGCCCGAGTCCGTGATCATCTCGGGTCACAACCCGATCCGCCGCGAGATCGCCCGCCTGTCCCTGGAGACGCTCATTTCCGATGGCCGTATTCATCCGGGCCGAATCGAGGAGGTGGTGCGCCGATCCGAACGGGAGATCGACGACGTGATCAAGGAGGCCGGACAGAAGGCGGTTTTCGATGTCGGCGTCCATGGTGTTCATCCCGAGTTGGTCAAGCTCCTGGGGAGGCTGAAGTTCCGCTACAGTTATGCTCAGAACGTGCTCCTGCATTCCATCGAGATGGCGTTCATCTGCGGCAGCATGGCGGCCGAGCTGGGCCTCAACGAAAAACAGGCTCGGCGGGCGGCGTTGCTTCACGACATCGGCAAGGCCGTGGATCATGAGGTCGAAGGCTCGCATGCCATCATCGGCGGCGAGTTGGCGAGGAAATACGGGGAGTCGCCCAAGATCGTCAACGCCATCGCCGCCCACCATGAGGAAGTCAGGGCGGAAACCATACTGGCGCCCTTGGTGGATGCCGCCGATGCCCTTTCCGGCGCGCGTCCGGGGGCGCGGCGCGAAATGCTCGAGACGTACGTCCGCCGGCTCGAGGAGTTGGAGCGGATCAGCAACTCTTTCAAGGGAGTGGAAAAGTCCTACGCCGTGCAGGCGGGACGAGAGCTCCGGATCATTGTCCAAGCGGCGCAGATTTCCGATGACGAGGCCGCATCCATGGCCCGGGCCGTGGCGAAGAAGGTTGAGAATGAGATGGCCTACCCGGGTCAGATCAAGGTCACGGTGATCCGCGAGACCCGGGCTGTCGAATACGCGCACTAGTGTGGTGTCTGGTTAATTGGCGTCATAATATGCGGAGGATTTTTCGTCGTCGGCAAGGCGCGATGACGAGCAGTGGCGGGCACCACGCGAGGAAGAGCAACGCAGCCGACGGCGAAAA
>JAPOQB010000305.1 GCA_026710965.1 Deltaproteobacteria bacterium
CACGACGTCGGCCTCCCCCGCCATCTTGAGGAAGATTTCCTTGCCTTCCGGATCGCGCAGGTTCAGGGTCATGCTCCGCTTGTTGCGGTTGTAGCTCCGAAACAACGGACTGTACATGCGCGGCTCCTGAGCCCACTTGCGAAACGGGTCGCCGCCGGCGGTGTTCTCGATCTTCACCACCGCGGCCCCCATGTCCGCCAGCAGCATCGCCGCGAAAGGCCCGGCGATGTAGTTGCTGAGATCCAGTATCCTGATGCCGTCGAGTGCTTGTGCCATTCCTGTTGGTCCTCCTTGAAAATACGGGCGTGGTCTCCTTTATAGGAACCTCGCGGCGGGTGAGTCAAAGGCGCCTTGACTCGTGGGACCGCCAAGGGTATTCGGGTTGAGCAGCCCAACGCCCCGGAAGGGAGACCCCCCGATGAAAAACGGATTGAAGATCATCGACTCCGACATGCACATCATGGAGCCGCCGGACTTGTGGGAGAACTACGTCGACGCGCCCTTCAAGCAGCACGCGCCGAGGGTCGTCAACGTGCCGAGCCGGGGCGACTTCAATCTGCTGCTGCTGGACGGCAAGGAACCCCGGGCCAAGAGCCCGTCCCTGGCCAACGACGCGCGCATGATCGGCAAGCGGCAGCAGGTCTCGCGCGAGGACGTGGTCGACTTCGCGCGGGTCCAGGGGTTCAACGCCAAGTCCCAGCTCGAGGCCATGGACATCGAGGGACTGGACGTGGCGGTGCTGTTTCCCACCGCCTGCCTGCACATCATGACAGTGCCCGACATGGACCCGCTCCTGGCGGAGGCCATCTGCCGGGCCTACAACAATTGGCTCTACGATTTCTGCCAGCAGGATCCGGCGCGCCTCAAGGGCGCCGCCATGCTGCCGCCTCACGACGTGTCCCTGGCGGTGCGGGAAGCCCGGCGCGCGGCCAAGGAGCTGGGCTTCGTCAGCTCCTTCCTGCGGGCCACGCCGCTGCCCGGCGACACCTGGTTCGGCCTCTACTGGGAACCGCTGTGGGCGGAACTGGAGGAACTGGGGATGCCGGCGGGCTTCCACGAGTGCACCAACTCCGGCTACTACCCGCACATCGAGCGGTTCGGCCAGAACAACCGGCTCATGCGCCACATCTGCAGCCACGTCACCGGCCAGATGGTGACCATGGTGGACATCATCGTCGGCGGCGTGCTGGAACGCTTTCCGGAGCTCAAGGTGGCATTCCTGGAATGCAACTGCGGCTGGGCGCCGTCCTGGCTGAGCCGCATGGACACCCACTGGGAGCAGTTGGGCGCCGCCGACGCTCCCATGCTCACCATGAAACCCAGCGAGTATTTCATGCGCCAGTGCGTGGTCGGGTGCGAGGGCGAAGAGCGCGAGGTGGGCTCGGTGATCCAGTTGATGGGGGACGACAATATCGTCTTCTCCACCGACTATCCCCACAGCGATTCCGAGTTCCCCCACGCTGTGGACTCGTTCCTGCAGCAGGAGCTGCCGGTGGAACACGCCCGCAAGATCCTGTGGGACAACTGCGTGAAGCTCTACGGCATCGAAGCGTAGGCTGGCGACGAGGCGCCCCGGAATGTCCGATACCCTGTTGCGCTTCGGCGTTTTTCTCGCGCCGTTCCACGCGCTTAACGAGAACCCGACGCTTCTTTTCGAACGCGACCTCGAATTGATCATGCTGCTGGACCGCCTCGGCTACGACGAGGCCTGGATCGGCGAGCACCACTCGGGCGGATTCGAGACCATCGCCGCGCCGGAGATCTTCATCGCCGCCGCGGCCCGGGAAACCCGGCGTATCCGGCTCGGCACCGGCGTGAAGTCGTTGCCCTACACCCATCCCTTCATGCTCGCCGACGCCATGGTCCAGCTCGACCACATGACCCGCGGGCGCGCCATGTTCGGCGTGGGACCCGGCGCCTTGCCCTCGGACGCGTCGCAGATGGGCATCGACGCGCGCCAGACGCGGCGCATGATGCACGAGGCGCTGGACGCGATTGTGCCGCTGCTGGAGGGCCAACGCGTAAGCGCCAGGACCGACTGGTTCACCCTCGATAACGCCAGGCTGCAGCATGCGTCTTTCACCCGGCCGCGGATGGAAATGGCGGTGACGACCATCCGTTCGCCCGCGGGCGCGCTGCTAGCCGGCCGCCACGGGCTCGGCCTCTTGTCACTGGGCGGGCATTCCGACGACGCGCTGGCGGCCTATGCCGCGAACTGGGGCATCTACGAGGAAGCCGCCGCCGCCAACGGGCACACCGCCGACCGGCGCAACTTCCGCATCGCCGTGCAAATGCACCTCGCCGACACCCGTGAGCAGGCCCTGGAGGACATACGGTTCGGCGTCGACGCCTGGGGCGGCTACGCGCGCGACGTGCTCCCCAACATGCCGGTGCCGAAAGGTGTCACCGATGTCCGCGAATTCATCACCGGCACCGGACGCGCCATCGTCGGAACACCCGATGACGTCGTACAGGCGATCGAGCGCATGCAGGCGGGCACCGGCGGCTTCGGGGTGGTGTTGTTCATGTGCCACGACTGGGCCGACTGGGACGCCACGCGCCGCAGCTACGAGCTGTTCGCGCGGCACGTGATCCCCCACTTCCAGGGCCAGGTCGATGGACGGCAGACCAGCTATGACGTGGCCGCGGCGAGGCAACCGGAATTTCACGCCGCGGCCCGCGACGGCGTCGCCGCGGCCAAGGCGGCGTACGACGACAAACGGAAACGGGGAACCGGCTGAGGAACCGCGCCCTCAATCGGGGCAGGTTGAGTCGCTGGTATAATCGTGGACAGCGAGCCTGCCTGCGATGATGCCGGCCTTGGCGGTTTCAACCGCCGACCTCAATTCGTCCGTCACGAGGCCGGCATTGTGTTCGTCCCGCGCCCAGTCGACTCCACCCTCGGCGAGCCGAGGCTGATGACGCCGGCCGACAGGATCGCCAGCACGAAGAGCAACTTGGTTTGCGTGTCGGCCTCCTTTCGCTGCCGTTGGGACTGGTGGCTATGTCGCGGCGCGGGCCAACACCTCTTCCGCCCACTGATTCAGGCTCTTGCCGGACAATTCGGCCGCGAGAGCGGCCCTTCGGTGGACCTCGGGGCTGATGCGGAACATCACCTGACCGGAGAAAGCCTTTTGCGGTTCTTTGCCGACCCTGGCACAGGTTTCGATGTAATCCTCAACGGCCTCATGAAAAGCCTCCCGGAGCCCACCCACCGTCTCAGCATGAAAGCCCACTCCATCACGAATGCCCGCGATCCGGCGCGTGAAAATCCCATCCTCATCGTCATATTCGATCCGGGCCGAATAACCCTTGTAGCTCATGGTGTTGGTCATGGGACTACTCCGATGCGTTCCAGGAACGCGCGTGCGTAATCTGCAAGCAAATATTTATGGGACAAGCTTGTCTATGGGGGTGTTCAAACAGGGTTAGGTTGGGTGTACTGCCATCTTGCTCGTCTATGCAGGTCACAAATCATACAGCCGCGCGCAGTTGTCCCAGAGGATCTTCCGTTTCGTCTCCTTGGAGACGCCTTCGACTTCGAGGAACTCTTCGACGGCGTGGGGGAAGTCCGAGTCGCCGTGAGGGTAGTCGGTGGAGTAGACGATGTTGTCGTCGCCGATGAGTTCGGCGACCATGGCAAGCTCCTTCTCGGATTCGGTGGAGATCCAGCACTGGCGCTTGAAGAACTCGCTGGGCTTGAGCTCCGAGGTGTTGGGGTTGCGGGCCTTGGCCACGGTGCCGTCCATGCGGTGGAGCATGAAGGAGACCCAGCCGCAGTAGCACTCCAGGAAGGCCACTTTGAGCTTGGGGTGCCGTTCCAGGACGCCGCCGCCGATGATGTCGACCATGGCCATCATGTTGGACATGGGGTGCTCGCAGATGTGCCGCAGCAGCAGGTCGTCGCCGAACACGTCGCCCATCTGCCGGACTTCTCCGGCGGAGGCAGCCGAGTGGAAGCCAATGGGGATGCCCAAGTCTTCCAGGGTGGCCCAAAGAACATCGTAATAGCGCGAATGCCAGGGCAGCGAGCGGAGCGGCTCGGGACGGGCGAACACGGACACGAAACCCAGATCCTCCACCGCCCTGCGGGCCTCCTTGGCGGCCTCGGTGACGTCGTGGAGCGAGATCATGGCCGAGCCCTTCATGCGCTTGGGATCGGTCTGGCAGAAATCGTGGAGCCAGTTGTTGTATGCCCGTGCTATCGCGGCGCCGAGCTTGGGGTCCATGTCCTCGCGCATCATGACGCCCAGGCCGATGGACGGATACATGATCGCCAGGTCCAGCCCCTCCTTCTCCATGGCGTCGAGCTGTGAGACGCCGTCGAAGCCGCGGGCGCGGGCGTCGGCGATCTCCTTGTCGATGCGGGTGGCGTCGAAGATGCCGCCGCGGTAGGCGGGCGGATAGCCCTTGAGGATCTTGCCGTCGAGCATGACCATGGCCGAACTGCGCGTGGTGGTGCTCAGGATCTTGGGGCCCCGGTCGCGAAACTCGGGCTCCATGTACTTGTCCCAGAGGTCCGCGGGTTCGCGCACGTGCATGTCCGAGTCCATGATCTTCAGTCCGTCTTTCATGAGCGTTCCTCTCCCCTGTTCACATGGGTTGTCAATGCGAGCGGCACGCCAACCCGGAGCTAACCCGCCGCCATCACCCGGGCGGCCGCTTCCTCACAGGCCGTGCCGGCGAAGAAGTCCGGATTCATACCGGAATAGAAGCGCACCGCGTTGGTGAAGCTGAAGTCGCGAAAATCCTCTTCAGTGATATGCCCCCGGTCCACCAACTCGTGGGCCTCGGCCACCACCTCGGTCATGTCGGTGACGTCCCAGTGGCCGATGTCCGAGCTCATCATGGCTCCGAGCCGGGCGCCGAAGGGGTTCAACTTGTCGTTGAAGGCCCAGGCGATCATGCGGTCGTCGGCCTCGCAACCGAAGTAGAACCGCGGCACGAAGCGGTCGCGGATGTCCTCGGCCCTCTCGATGCCGCAGCGCGACCAGTCGTCGAGGATCTCGGGGCGGCGCTCCTTCCGGCCCAGCGACGCGCGGATCCGGTCGAGCCTCTCCTCCCCTTCGATGCCGCCGTACTCCGCCACGAGCTTCATCATGAGATCGACGTCAAGGCTCTCCGGGTCCAGCGTGGCAATGGCGTCCCGGTTGCGTTTCTCCCAGTGTTCCAGGATGTCGCTGTACAGACCGCACGCCCACCCGACCCCGCACTCCAAAAAAGCGAAGTTGAGCATTGGAAACCGATATGTAACCCCGCCGAAAAACAGCGCTTTACACATAGCCTCACCGGCCGCGGCGAAGTGACCGATATGGTTGTACATGTAGTTGGACACCGAGCGCCGGCTACCCCAGCCCTGGCCGCTGGCATGGGACGTCGGCGCCACACCGAGCTCCATGCACCGCTGCCAGAACGGATCGTAGTCGTAGTCGCTGTCCAGAGCCAGGTTGTCGATGTAGCGGGCGAAGGGCGCCAGGTCCGGCCGCTCCTCCCGTATCCGCGGGACGGGGCGGTCCACGTGGGAGATGACGATGGTCTTGAGGCCGAGCTCGCGGATGGCGTACTCGGTGTCCTCGATGGCCTCTTCCGGGGTGTGCGTGGGAATCACCGCGGCCGGGGTCATCCGGTCCGAGCATTCGCCGTAGAATTCCGCGTGGAACTTGTTCAATGCCCGGCAGGAAACCCGGCGGAGCTCCTCATCCTCGAACCGGGGCGGGCCGGCCAAACCCTCGGTGGGATAGAGCACGGCGAAGTCGATGCCCAGCCGATCCATTCGCTCGTGCAGCAGCC
>JAPOQB010000240.1 GCA_026710965.1 Deltaproteobacteria bacterium
ACTCCTCGGCCCTTGGTTCAGTATCCCACACAAGAGCATGGGAATAAATAGACCCCGCCCGATACAGCCCTCTCCTAGTCATCGTCGGACAAAGCCGTCGTCAGTCTCTCGATCAACCGATCAACCCGATTCGTCACCGCATCATGGCTGTCTTTGAGGCGGTAGTATTCGTCGGCAATATTGAGCGCCACGAGCATGGCCACACTATACTTGCCCCTTGGACTCGCCGACTTGCTGACCTCGTGCATCTTTCCATCGACATATTCCGCCACCCTCCGGATGTGTTGCTCGTCGTCATCGCTTCGGAGAGTGACCTTCTGTCCCAGGATCTTGACTTCGACAGCTTTTTGCATCGTCGTCAGGAAAGGTCAAGATGTTCGAACTGGCCGATGATCTTCGTCAGTCGCTCACGCAACGCGGCCCGTTCGCGTTCGAGCCGTTGGATCCGGTCGCTCAGGCTCTTGCATTGCGCGTCACGCTGCTGCAGGCGCGTTTGCGCTTCGGCCTTGTCCTTTTTCATCCTCTGATTCTGCTCGACAAGACGCTCCACCCGGAGCTCCAACTGTTCGAGTTTGTCAAGGTCCATGAGAGAAATACTGCGCAAATCTTAACAAGATAGTTTAAGATTCGCCGGGGACCGATGTCAAGGAGCAAGATACTCGGCGGGCCTACTCGAGAAATGCGTCCACGAAGGCGTCCGGATCGAACTCCTGGAGGTCGTCGATCCCTTCCCCAACGCCGACGTACTCCATCGGGATAGACAACTCCTGCTGGATCCTGAGCACCACACCGCCCTTGGCGGTGCCGTCCAGCTTGGTCAAGACGATTCCGCTGACTCCCACCGCTTCCTGGAAGATCCTCGCCTGCGCAATGGCGTTCTGACCGGTGTTGGCATCGACCACCAGCAAGGTTTCGTGCGGCGCCCCTTGCTGCACTTTGCCCAGGACGCGGCGCATCTTCTTGAGCTCCTCCACCAGTTTCACCTTGTTGTGAAGCCTCCCGGCGGTGTCGATGAGAAGAACGTCCGCGTGCCGTTTCTGCGCCGCGTGGACGGCATCGAATACGACCCCGGACGGATCCTGTCCCGGACCGTGCTTGATGACCTCGGCCCCTGCCCGGCCGCCCCAGATTTCCAGTTGCTCGACGGCTCCCGCCCGGAACGTATCGCCGGCGGCCAGCAGCACCCTTTTCCCGCTCTGCTCCAGTTGATGGGCCAGTTTCCCGATGGTGGTGGTCTTGCCGACCCCGTTGACCCCGACCACCAAAGTCACCCATGGAGACGCCGAATACCGGCGCCCCTCCATGCCCTGGTTCTCCTTCAACAGGCCGGCCAGCGCCCGCCGCAACAACTCGGTGCCATTGCCGCTCCCGGCCCGGCTTGTATCGCGCACGGCAGCCAGCAGCCTCTGGGTGGCCTGGACGCCAAAGTCGGCGCCGAGGAGCAACTCCTCCAACGCTTCCCAGTCGTTTTCCGACGAGCCGGTCTCCGCCAGGACGTGCTCCAGCCGGCCGGCCCACGCCGCCCTGGTACGGGACAAGCCCCGCCTGAGACGCGCAAGGAACCCTTCTCTCTGATCCATGGACCGGTGCCCTCGATTGGTGATGACGGGGATGGGGTGTGCGCGGGCTGTTTGAACCGCCCCTAGACCATCTCCACGGACACGATCTTGGAAACTCCGGGATCTTCCATGGTGATACCGTAGAGCACGTCAGCCGCCAGCATCGTCTTCTTGTTGTGGGTGATGATCATGAACTGAGACAACCGGGTCATCTCCCTCACGATATCGATGAACCGCTCGAGGTTCACGTCGTCAAGCGGCGCATCCACCTCGTCGAGGAAACAGAACGGGCTTGGCTTGGTGAGGAAGATCGCGAACAGAAGACTCACCGCGGTCAGGGCCTTCTCGCCTCCCGAGAGCAGGCTGATGGATTGCAGCTTCTTGCCGGGCGGTTGCGCCACGATGTCCACGCCGGTCTCCAGATAGTCGTTCTCGTCGGTCAGCGTGAGCGACGCCTTCCCGCCGTCGAACAATCTGGGGAAGATCACCTGAAACTCCTGGTTGATCTTCTCGAAGCTCTCCTTGAACCGCAGCCGGCAGATTCGGTTCAGCTTGGTGATGGTCTGTTGCAGGTCGGCCATGGACCGATCCAGGTCCTCCCGTTGCCCGCCCAAGTAGCGGTTCCGTTCGGTGAGCTCCTCGAACTCGCCGATGGCCGCGAGATTCACCTCGCCCATCCGTTGCAGCCGGCTCCGCAACTCCGCCACCTCCTCGGCAAGGTAACCGGCGGACGGGGCTTCGCCGTCGGCCGCGGGCGTAAACTCCGCCAACTCCACCGTGTACTTGTCCCGGATGTCGTCGCACAGGTAACGCAGCTCCGTGGCCTTCTCGTTCTGCAACGCCTGCAGCCGCACCATGTCCTGTTGCCTGGCATCAATGTCGGGGCGAATCAGGTGAACGGCCTCTTCCACCTCCCGGATCCGGCTCGAGAGCCCGTCATACTCCTGCCGGCGCGATGCCACCTCGCTCTCCGCATCCTGGAGCTGTACCCGCAACGTCCGGATCCGCGCCTGTGACTGCTCGCGGGCTACCTTCACCTCCTGAGTCCTGCGAATCATTTGCGCGATCTGTGCCTCGCGCTCCCGGAGTTGCGAAGCAAGCTCGGCGTGGAGGCTCACCCGGTTCTCGAGATTCGACCTGGAGTTCTCCTCCTTCTCCTTCGCCGCCACGGCCCGTATGCGGGAGGCGGTCAGCCGCGAATCCGCGGTCCGCAACTCCTCCTCGGTCTGACGGCAAGAACTCTGGTTCTCCCGTACGCGCGCTTCCAGCGTCAGTCGTTCACGCTCGCTCTCCGCGATGGCCGTATCGCACTCCACGATGGAGTCGGTCAGGGCGTCGATCTCGGCTGACAGGTGACCCAATTCCTCCCCGATGGTCGCCATGTCCTGGTGGGAACGGGCAATGGCCTGGTCCGTCCCCAGCAACTCATGCTCGAGTTGCACCTTGGCGACCGCCAGGTCCCGGGCTTCGTCCGTCAACCGTTGGCGTTCGGACTCCGTTCGTTGCAACTCGGACCTTGTCTCGAGGACACGTTCTTCCTGGCCGCGGACCCGTTCCTCGTTGGTGGCGACCTCCTGCTCCAACTCCCTGATCCTGCGGCGCCGCGAAATCGGATTGCCCTCCAGACTCTCCGCGCTCCCGCCGGTGACCACCCCCATGGGATCGATGACCTCGCCGTCCAGAGTCACCAACGAATGGCTGAATCCGTTGGAGCGCCAAAGCCCCAGCCCCGATTCCAGATCCCGGACCACGGCGACGTCGCCCAACAGATAGTCGGCCACGTCGCCGTAACCCTCTTTCACCTCCACGAGCCCGAGCAGTGGGGCGATGACATCCGGACCCGACAGGGTCACCGGCAGGGTGCCGCAACGGCGTTGGAAACGGCGCGGAATGAATCCGCTCCGTCCCGCCGATTCACGCTTGAGGTACTCGATGGCCTCCACCCCCTCCTCGTGTCCCTGAACGATCACGTACTGGAGCCGTTCGCCCAGCACCGCCGTCAGTGCCTTCTCCATGTCCTCCGGGGCCTCGATGAAATCGGCCACTACGCCGCAGATGCCGTCCGACTGGCCGTTGCTCTGATGCTTGAACATGACCGCGCGGACACCGTCCTGGTAGCCCTCGAAGTTCTTTTGCAGTGTTTCGAGGGAACTCAGGCCGGAACGGGCCTCCTGCAAATCCTCCTTGAGTCGCGCCAGGGCCTCCTCGTGCTCGGCCAGGGCCGCCCGGGTGCTCTCCAACTCCGTGTCGGCCCGACGCCGGCGCTCATCCATCTCGGACGCGCGCGTCTCGCACTGTTCAAGCTCCCCGGACTCCCGGGTGCGCCGGCCGTCCAGGGCTGCAAGCGTCTCCTCGGTGGCGCTTCGTTCACCCTCCTTCTCCCCCGACTCGGCTCTCAACCGCTCCAGGCGCTGTTCATCGGCTCGTCGGGTGTTGGTCAGTTGCGAGTGCGCTCCGACACGATCCACGAGGAGCTCTCTCTCACGCTCGACCGTGGCCTGAAGCGTCTCGATACGGGTCCGCAACCCCGCCACGTCCACTTCGATGCGGGTCACGCATTCTTCCTCGAAAAGAGATAGCTGGGCGAAGTCTTCGCTCGCCTTGCCCAGGTCCGCTATCTCGCTCGCCACCGTATCCAGCCGTGCGCCGGTGTTGACGGCCTCCGCCCTCGTCCTTGCGACGGAGCCCTCCAGCTCTTGCTCCTCGCGCTCGAGGAACCCGATCCTCTGCTCCTCTCCCTCGACCTGCTGTCTGTGCTGATAAAACCGCTCCTGCGCCGACCTGATCTCGCCGTCCAGCTCCAGCAAGGCGACGCGGCTGCGTTCGCTCTCCGCCTCTCTCGCCCGCACCGTGGCCGTGAGCGAGGTGATCCGGTCTTCGACGGCGTTCACCTCGCCGTCGCGCTCGGCGATCTCCTGCTCCAACCCCTGCCTGCG
>JAPOQB010000238.1 GCA_026710965.1 Deltaproteobacteria bacterium
CGCTGCCGCGCCCGTTCACCTCACCAGCCCGCCCCGCCAGCCGAATCCACCTCTCCAGCTTCTCCCGCCACACCCCATGACGCCGCGCCACCACCGCCACCGACGTCCCCGGCCGGCAGCACTCCGCCACCATCCGCGCCTTCTCTTCCCTCGACACCCTGCGCCTTCTTCTTCCATGCCCCATCCCCTCCATCCCCAACCTCTTGTACTTCTCCCACAGACCCCTTCCCGCTGCCCGCGATTCCCTATGCGTCATCGCCTCCCTCCCGCCAAATACCCCACCAAAACTCATCTCCACGCTCAGGAGAAGGTGGTCTTCTCGCACCGTCTATGGACGCCCCCGCGCCTCGCCGTTTCAGGCGGCCGCGGGGACCCGGTAACTCTCCCTCTTTGTCGTCAGCGCCCAGACGATCCGCGCCATTCGGTTGGCCAGCGCCACTGCGATCAGCATCCTCGGCTTGCGCGCCAGCATCCTGGCCAGCCAGGGATCGGTGGTCACACGACGCCGGGCCGCCCAGCGGACCACGGTCATGGCGCCCGTGATCAACAGCCGCCTGAGGTCGCGCTGGCCCATCTTCGATGTCTTGCCCAGCCTCGGCTTCCCCCCGGTGGTGTGCTGGCGCGGCACCAGGCCGAGCCAGGCCGAGAAGTCGCGGCCGCGCTGGAAGCTCTCCATCGGCGGTGCAAACGCCTGCAGCGCCATGGCCGTAACCGGCCCGATCCCCGGTATTGTCATCAGCCGCACAGCCTCTTCGTCCTGGCGCGCGCAGGCATTGAGCTCTTCATCCAGGCCAGCGATCTTCACCTCGAACTCGGCGATCTGAGCGAGCAGAAGGCCCCCCAACTCCCGCACCGGCTCCGGCAACCCGGAGTCCGGATCCTCCACCGCCATTGCCAGCCGGCCAACATGGGCCGGCCCCTGCGCAGCCGTGACGCCGTACTCCGCCAGATGACCACGCAATGCGTTGATCGTTTGCGTGCGTTGCCGCACCAGCAGGTCCCGTGTGCGGAACCGCATCCCCCGGGCCTGCTGCTCTTCGGTCTTCACCGCCACGAACCGCATGGTCGGGCGTTGCGCCGCCTCGCAGATCCCCTCCGCGTCCGCCGCGTCGTTCTTCTGTCGCTTTACGTACGGCTTCACATATATTGGCGCGATCAACCGCACCTCGTGGCCCAACTGCGAAATCTCCCGGCCCCAATAGTGAGCGCTCGCGCATGCTTCCATCGCCACCGTGCATCGTGGCTGCGACGAAAGGAAGTCCAGCAGTTTCTCACGGCTCACCTTCTCCCGGAACACGACGGAGCCCGTCAGCCCCTGCGCCGTGCAACTGGAAACTACGCTTAGCCAGATCGATCCCTATCGTGGTAACCTGCTTCATTGATGCCCCCTCCTTTGTTGTGGCGTTCATGTTACCGCCACCTTGGCACATTTCGATGCCGTCGGGAGGGGGCGTCCATTCCATCGCTTACGGCGCATCCGTCGGTTGGCGAGAGCATCTCCGAGAGCAACTTGGCGGTTCTCCAGGAAATCGGGGCGGTTCCCCAGAGAACCGCGTGCCGAAAATGTCCGTCTTTTCAATACGATAGCCGCGATTCTC
>JAPOQB010000235.1 GCA_026710965.1 Deltaproteobacteria bacterium
CCGTAGTCGCGCCACGCCGGCCCGGCGATGTCGGCCGTGGGCCAGGTTTCGAGCCACCGGTCCACTTCCCGGGCCGTGGCCTCGGCCAGCTCCCGGGACGTGGTCACCAGCGCCGCCGGCGAGGTGGGACCGTGCTCGGCCTGCCCGAGCAGGTCCGCCGCCACCACTTCCGGGTCGGCGGAGTCGTCGGCGATGATCATGATCTCGGTGGGACCGGCCAGCAGGTCGATGCCGGTCTGTCCGAAGAGTTGCCGCTTGGCTTCCGCGACATAGGCGTTGCCCGCGCCCACCAGCATGTCCACCGGCTCCAGATCCTCGATGCCGAAGGCCAGCGCGGCCAGGGCCTGGACCCCGCCGATGCAGAAGATCTCGTCGGCCCCGGACGACGCCATGGCGAAGAGCTGCGGCGGATGCATGCCCCGGCCCTTGCGCGGCGGCGCGCAGGCAGTTACCCGGGGCACGCCGGCGGCCTTGGGCGTGACGATGGTCATGATCGCGGACGCGATGAGCGGATAGGCGCCGCCGGGCGAGTAGGCGCCCACGGAACGCACCGGTATGGACTTCTGCCCGAGCACGACACCGGGCATGGTTTCCCGCTCGAAGTCCTTGAGGCTGTCCCGCTGAAGGCTGGCGAAGTTGCGCACCTGCTCCTGCGCGAAGCGGATGTGCCCCTTCAGGCCATCGTCAGTCAGGGCCTCGGCCTGTTGGATTTCGTTTTGCGATACCCGGAAAGAGGACGGGGTCCACTTGTCGAAGCGCTCGGAATACCTGCGCACCGCGGCCTCGCGCTCTTGCTCCACCGCTCGGAGGATCTCGCTCACGGTGGCTCGGATTTCATCCGTAACCGCCCGGGGCTTGGGCTTGGGTGTTTTCAGGCGTTCCACCATGGTGGCGTACAGTGTTGCGGCCCGGCGCGTTTACATCGAGGAGACGACACCGGACGCTACTCGAACTCAAGGGTCTTGGCTTCCAGGCCGAGGGCAATCTTGCCGACCGTCTCCATGCAGCGGTCGTTGGCCGGCGGCATCACCACTCCCGCCAGGGCGTCGCGGAAATGGCGCTCCAGCGGGAGTGAACGGAGCAGCCCGCGGCCCCCGGTGAGGCGGATGGCGCGTTCGGCGATCTCCTTGGCGGCCTCGGTGGCGAGGTACTTAGCCTGGTTCAGGATGAAGGTCAGCTCGACCTTGTCGGTGTTGCCCCGCAGCATCCCGAGCTGCTCCACCGCCCGCCGGGCGCTCTCCAGGAGCGTGGCCATCTCGCCGATCTGGCGCTGTATCCGGGCGTCCGAGGCCAGGCTCCCGGTCATGCCCCGAAACCGGGTCTTCTTGACATATTCGACACAGAACTCGTAGGCGGCTTCGGCGATGCCGAAATACACCCCGGTGTAACCCAGGGACCAGATGCTCATGTCCTTTCCGAGGATCGCGCCTGGTTCGCCCACGACGTTCTCCGGCAGGATCTCCACGTCGTTGAAGTTGATGGAGTTGGAGACCGTGCCGCGCATGCCGATGGTGTCCCAGTCGTGGACGATCTCGATGCCCGGCTGGTCGGCGCGGATGAGCACGTTCAGGAGCCCGTCGGCGAGGTCCTCGGCGCCGTCCAGCAGGCTCCACGTGAAGTAGTAGGTGGCGCCGGTGGAAAGGGAGCAGAAATGCTTGGTGCCGTTGAGCCTGTACTTGCCGTCCTGGCGGCGGATGGACGTGCGTATGGCCAGCTTGTCCCGGAAGGAGCTTCCCGGCTCGCTGGTGATGGACGCGAAGATGGCGCCGTCCTCCACCACTGTCTTGAAGAAGCGCTGCTGTTGTTCCGGGCCGGCGAGTTGCAGCAGGAAGTCGACGATGGCGCAGTGCATGTTGAAAGTGAGCCCGGTGGACGCACACCCCTTGGCCACCCGGGACAGGATCACCGCGTAGGTCAGGGAATCGGCGCCGATGCCGCCGTGCTCACGGGGTACGGTCAGCGCCAGCAGGCCGGAGTCCCGAAGGTCCTCGTAGTTCTCGAAGGGAAACCGCGCTTCCCGGTCGATGGCCTGGGCCCTGACCGCGAATTTCTCCCGGCTCAGGGACTCGGCCACGTCGACCCAGCGGCGGAACTTCTCTTGAACCTGAAAGGCCATCTTGAACGCCGAGGAGGCTGACTCTATCCGCTATCCCCGGGCAGCCTGGTTGCAGCGGCAGGTGCCGACCTGGTGCAGCTCGATCATGTTGCCGAAGGGATCCCGGAGGAAGACCTGCTGCGAGTCCGTGCCCACGAGGCCGTCGATCTGCCAGTACGAGATCCCCTGCGCATCCAGTTCCCGGCGCGTTTCCACGATGTCCTCAACCGCCAGCGCCACGTGCGGTATCGTCGGGTCTTCCGTGTCGCTACGCGCCGGCGGCGACTGTCCCACGGCGCCCATGAGATGGATCTGGGCGGATTGCGCGGCCGCGCCGACATCGAGCCAGAGCCCCGGCACACCGGGGATATCGGGCCTCCCGGAGTCGGCCGGGATGCCCAGCACGTCGACGTAGAAATGCCGGGCCTGGGCCACGGCATCCGCGGTGGGTGCTATGCGGATGCCGTGGTGGTGCAGTTCGATAACCTTGATGGGCATGATCGCAGCCGGCGACCCGGCCCGGGCACGGGCCGGGTCGTGGTCCTGCCGTCGGGCGCGGCTTACGCCGGCCGTTTGACGCTCCGGTCCGCGCCGATCTGGACCCGGTACACCAGGGCGTCGCTGCCCGGCGCCGAGTGGATGTTGTGGGGCTCGCCGGCGTCGAAGTACACCACCGAACCGGGGCCGCAACGCTGCTCGTTGCGCTGGCTGTCGATGCCCAGGCACTCTCCCTCAACCACGTAGTAGATCTCGACGGCGCCGGGATGGCTGTGCAGGTCCTCTCCCGGGGTCTCGCCGTCGCGGAAACAGGCGATGGTGACCGAGCACTTGTCGTTGGAGACCACGCGGTTCCGGATGTAGCCGCCCTCTGCCTTTTCCGAGTAGGGCTGATCGGGATTCTGGTCCGAGAACTTGCCGACTTCCTTGACGTTGAAGACTTCCATTGGGGATCCTTTCCTTTGTTAGTCCTTGGTCAGAAACCACGTGACCAGGCTGTTGAATTCCTGCCACTGGTCCAGCCACAGGAAATGGTTGGCCTTGTCGAACACGTGCATCTGGGCGTCGGGGATGCGCTTGTACAGCTCCAGTCCGGGGTCGACGCCCTTGTTGGAATTCTTGCCCCACACCACCAGGGTGGGCCGGTCGATGTCCTTGACGTGGTCGCGGATGTGCTTGCCGTCGAAGCCGTACATGTCCGAGTGACCCGTGAGGCCCTGGTCGCCCCAGTACTCCTTGCCCTTGTGGTCCATATAGAGCTTGTTCCACTTCGTGGAGAGATTCATCAGGTAGTCCAGGAACTCCTCCGACACCATGGACTTGTCGTAGAAGAAGACGCTGGCGTACTTCCGCAGGCCTTCCCGGGTGTCGGTCAGCCCTTGCTTGGGCATCATGCTGTTGGGCTCGAAGACCTCCTTGAAGTACGGCAGCTCGCCGCTTCCCACCTTCTGCTTCACGCCGTCGATCTCGACGTACTCCGGCGTCTCGGTGTCGTTCTCGGTCTTGAGGGCCGAGCCCGCGGTGCTGCCGCTGTCGATGAGGATGAGCTTTTTCACCAGGTCCGGCCGCTTCAAGGTGATGTAGGTGACGATCCAGCCGCCCTGGGACTGCCCGGCCAGGTTGATGGGTCCCAGGCCCAGTTCCTCGATGAAGCTGATGACGTGCTCGGCGCGGAACCGTACGTGCCCCAGCGTGTCCAGGTCCCTGGGCGCATCGGTGTCGCCGTGGCCCAGTTCGTCGATGGCGTAGACGTGGAAGTGCTCGGACAGCGGAATGACGTTGGGATACCACCGGTAGAGGCCCATCCCCACTTCGATGGAACCGCCGTGGACCAGCAGCAGCCTGTCAGCGTCCTTGTCGCCGGCTTCCACGTAATGAGTCCGGTAACCGTCGGCGGTCACGAACTTGCTCTCGAACTTGTCGGGGCTGTTGAACAGGGTCTCCACGGATTCCTCCTATGCGGTTGGCGCGGCGGTTTCCCCTCCGCGCTTTAACTCTTGGACAGGTACCAGGTGACCAGGCTCACGAAATCCTTCGGGTGGTCCAGCCACAGGAAGTGGTTGGCCTTGTCGAAGATGTGAAGCTGGGCGTCCGGGATGCGCTTGTACAATGCGAGTCCGGGGTCCACGCCCTTGTTGGAGTTCTTGGCCCAGATGACCAGCGTCGGCGTACGGATTTCGTGCACCCGGTCCCGGATGTGCACGCCGTCGACATAGAACTCCCTGGAGTGCTCCTCCATGCTGGTGTTGTCCCAGAACTCCTTGCCCTTGTGGGTGAAGTAGAGGTCGTTCCACTTCTGGGCGAACTTGTAGAGATGCTCCACCCATTCGTCGGTGACCATTTCCTTTGCATGGATGTAGGTGCTGACGAACTTGCGGATGCCTTCCCGGGTGCTGGTCAGCCCCTCCTTGGGGTGCATGGTGCCCTCTTCGAAGACTTCTTTCATGTAGGGCAGCACGCCGTCCTTTACCTGCACCATGGCGCCGTCCACCTCCACCTGCTTGGGAGCGTCGGACTTCTTTTCGGTGTCCAGGGCCGAGCCCGCGGTGCTGCCGCTGTCGATGAGCACCAGCTTCTTCACCAGGTCCGGCCGCTTGATGGTGATGTAGGTGACGATCCAGCCGCCGGTGGACTGGCCCACCAGGTTGATGGGGCCCAGGCCCATGGCCTCGATGAAGCTGATGACGTGCTCCGCGCGCACTGTGGGCCGCCAAAGGTCCGCGGTGTCCCGCGGCGGATCGGTCTCGCCGTGGCCCAGTTCGTCGATGGCGTAGACGTGGAACTTCTCCGCCAGCGGAAGCACCACCGGGTACCAGCGGTACAGGTCCATGCCGATGTCGATGCCGCCGCCGTGGACCAGCAGCAGGCTCTCCGGGTTGTCCTTGCCCGCCTCGACGTAGTGGGTGCGGTAGCCGTCGGCGGTGGCGAACTTGCTCTCGAACTTGTCCGGACTGTTGAACAGGGTTGGGGTTTCCATGGGATGCCCTCACTGGGGTGGTCTTGAAAGCCCGAAGGACGGTCGCCGACCGGACTTGCAGGAGGCGCGGCGAACCGCCGCACCTCCTGCGATCTACTATTCCCGGGGGTCTTTGGGTGCCGTGCTCGCGCCGGAGCCCGAGGGCTCCGACGCGAGCTTGCGGCAACCGTTTGCTACTTGTCCAGCCAGGCGTGCGTGACGCCGCCATCAGACCAACGCACGTCGCCGCGGCAGTTGGTCTTCATGTTCTTGAGGTGCGTTCGGGCCGCCTGGAAGATCGGCAGGTGCCCCAGGAACAGGTGAGGCAGATCCGTATTGATCAGGTCGAGCGCCTTGCGGTAGATGGCCCTGCGCTTGGCGGGATCCGACTCCGTGCGGCCGTCATCCAC
>JAPOQB010000409.1 GCA_026710965.1 Deltaproteobacteria bacterium
AGCAGGTGGCCGCGGACACGAACCGCCAGTACATCGACGTCCGGGCCCTGCTCCTCGACCCCGTCGATCTCCGCGGCATCCCGTGGCGCGACACCGACGACCGCACCCGCTGGGCGCCGCCCGCCTTCCTGCCCCGGTCCGACGATACCGGCCGCTGGCTCATCAACCTCGAAGAGCTGCCCTCCGCTGTCCCGCTCGTGCAGGCGGCCCTTTATCAGCTGGTGCTCGACCGCAAGGTCGGCGAGTACGAACTGCCCGAGGGAGCGTCGCTCATTGCATGCGGCAACCGGGAGACCGACCGCGGCGTCGTCCACCGCATGCCCACGCCCCTGGCCTCGCGCTTCGTTCACCTCGATATCCGTGTCGATGCGGAGGACTGGCTCGCCTGGGGCGCCGCCAACGGCATCGCTGCCGAGGTCCTCTATTTCGTCACATACAAGCCGGACCTCCTGCACCAGTTCGACCCGCAGTCCAGGGAACGCGCCTACCCGTGCCCCAGGACATGGGAGTTCACCTCAAACATTGTCAAGCACCGGAACGGTCTCGATCCGGCGGTCGAGCGGGCGCTCTTCCGGGGCGCGGTGGGCGAGGCCGCGGCGGTGGAGTTCTCGGCGTTCCTGAAGGTGTGGCGGGAGCTGCCCCATCCGAGGGCGGTCCTGAACGACCCCGTGAACGCGGACATTCCGGAGAACGCCAGCGCACTGATGGCGCTCTGCGGCTCGCTCTACCGGTTCGCGACAGACGTGACCATGGACGCCATCGTCACGTTCGCGGAGCGGCTCCGGAGGGAGGTGGGAGAGTCGCTGGTGGGCGCGTGCGTGCGCCGGGACCCTGCGCTCCAACGCTCCCCCGCCTTCATCCGCTGGGCCTCGGCCAGGACCCGGTGAGGGACGAAGCTCATGTACTGGATGATGGCTCACTACCCCGCGGGCTGTGCCAACTCGCGCGAGTACGCCGTGCAGGCGCGCAGCCGCGAGGCCGCACGGCGCAAGCTCGCCGCCGCAATCCAGGTCCCCCTGTGGGCCCTCACGTAGCACGAAAGGAGCGACCCCAATGGACCTCACCCGAGATGCGATGCTGGTCAGTCTGCGCATCAGCGCCTGGTCCGGCCGGCTCTACGACCGCGAAGCGAGCGACCATGTCGCCGCCCACCACGACGCCAACTCAGGCGTGGGGCGGTACAACAAGCGACTCTTGCCCAAGGCGGCCCTAGCCGCGCTCAACGCCACCATGAACGAGGCAAGGACCCGGCACTACTCGAACTCCCTGCCGTGGGACGACAAGGGCTCGCGGCTCCTCACCGTCGCCAACTACGAGTACTACACCCAGGTCATGGACGGACTCCGCGAGCGGCTGGTGCGCCAGCGCGCCCGCTTCATCGAGGAATACGATGACTACGTGGAGCAGGCCCGGATCGACCTGGGCAAACTTTTCCGGATCGGGGAGTATCCCTCGAAGGAGGATCTCCGCGACAGGTTCTCCATCTGCTACCGCATCACGCCCGTGCCGGACTCCGACCACTTCATGGCCACGCTCGCGTCCGAAGACACCGAGCGGGTGAAGCGAGACATCGAGCTTCACATAAAGGAACAGCTCCACGACGCCGTGGGGGACCTCTACCGGCGTCTGGCCGAAGCCGTGGAGCGGGTCTCCGAGCGTCTGACCGAGGACGACAACGGCAAGCCGTTGGTGTTCCGGGACACCATGATATCCAACATCCGGGATCTGGTGGACGTGGTCCCCCGGCTCAACATCTTCGGCGACCACAGGCTGGCCGGCCTCTGCGAGCAGGTGAAGGACAGGATCGCCGGCGTGGAGCCGGACTCGCTCCGTCCGTCCGGGGCCTTCGACCCCGCTGTCCGGGCGAAGGTGAAGCGCGACGCCGACGCGCTCATGGAGCAGTTCGCCGGCTACTTCACGCCGCCCGTACAGGAGGTGGCGTGATGGCCG
>JAPOQB010000713.1 GCA_026710965.1 Deltaproteobacteria bacterium
CCCGCCTTCGTCGCCGTCAGACTCGACAGGTCCGCGTTCGACGAGGGCCCCTCGCGCGTCACCGTCACCGTGTACGTCTTCTTCGTCGTCCCGTCCGCGGACGTGACCTCCACCTTCAGCGCGTTCGCGCCCTCCGAAAGCGCGACCGCGGCGCCCGCCGAACCGCTCGCCACCGCCGTCAACTCCGAACCGGCGCCCGCCTTCACCGTCGCCCTCGAGTTGCCCGCCGTCGGCGTCAGCCGCGCGTGCGTCGTCGTGTAGGGCACGGTGGCCGTGTAGCTCGTCGTCCCCGCCGCGAACCTGCCGATGTCCAGCGCCGAGTATGCGCCGCCCGCGCCGGCTTCCGCTCTCAGCCCGGACAGGTCCGCGCTCGACGGCCCTGACTCCTCGCGCATCAACGTCACCGTGTAGGTCTTCTTCGTCGTGCCGTCCTCGGCCGTGACCTCGAACTTGAACACGTTCGCGCCCACCGAGAGTGCGAAACGGTTGACGTGCGCCTTGATGAGTCTGCGAGACGGCCCGTCCCACAAGGCTCCCAACCACGAGGTTGTCCCCTTGTCCGCCTTCACCGTCTTCACCGGCGCGAACACCGGCACGTCCGCCAGCTCGCGCTCCGTGAGGTACGCCAGCGACGGCGACGGCGCCCTAACGAACGCCTCCATAGACACGTTCGTCATCTCGTAGGGCACGGTGGCCGTGTAGCTCGTCTTCCTCGGCTGGAAGCCGACTATCACATGCTTCCCCCTCCCCCCGTCCATCGGAAAGACGATCACTGAACTTAAGCTCATCAGGTCCGCGTTCGACGAGGGCGCCTCGCGCGTCACCGTCACCGTGTAGGTTTTGGTTCGGCCCCCCGCGGTGATTTCGACCTTGAGCTCGTTCGCGCCCACCGAGAGCTCGATGTCGCCGCTCGCCGAGCCGCTCGCCACCGTTGTCAGGCTGTTCCCCTTGCCCGCCTTCACCGTCGCGCCCGCCGCCGCCGCCGGCTTAAGCCGCGCGTGCGTCGTCCCGTAGGGCACGGTGGCCGCGTAGCTCGTCGTCCCCGCCGCGAACGCGCCGATGTCCAGCGCCGAGTACACGCCGTACGTGGCGGCCTCCACCCACAGCATCGACAGGTCCGACGACGCCGGCCTCGGCTCGCGGGCTACCCTAACTTCGTGGGTCGTGGTCCAACGATGATCCGCCGTCACCAATTTGACCACGATGGTGTTCTCGCCCACCCCCAGCCGCACCGGCGCGCCCGCCTCCTCGCCGTTCACCCAAACCCGTCTAACCGACCCTATACGGTGGACGACACTCTCGGCCCAATCGACGAAAATCTCGGTCACATCGTAGGGCACCGTCGCCGTGTAGTAGTACTTGGAGAAGTAGGAATTCGATATGGGCCCGGACAGGAACCTGCTCAGGGGAGGCAACTTCCCCTTGAGGGTCTCGTCGTCGTTGATCCAGATCGTTATCGAGGTCTGGTAGTAGGGAGTATAGCCCTCGGGCAGATTCGCCACGTCAATCGACACCGTGAATCTCTCGCCCTGCGCGTCGGCGTCGTGTTGGGTGGCGACCGTGAATGTGGCTACGTATTCACCGGCTTTGACGATAACCTCACCTTTGTCAAGAAATGTTCGTGAAGCCGCAGAAAGATCGGCCGACTCCGCCGAGTTCAGACTCCACGTAAACGGGATTCTCACGTCGGACGAAGGCGCTCTCGATAGCTCCACCTCAAACGTGACACTGGAACCCTCCGTCACGGTGTCATTGGCGCTATCCGGCAGCGTGGTATACAGCCCCACGAAAGGGGAGTCCACCGACTCAAAGGCGTCCCACGTCACCGCGTGCCGCGTCACCGTCACCGTGTAGGTCTTCTTCGTCGTCCCGTCCGCGGCCGTGACCTCCACCTTGAGCGCGTTCGCGCCCTCCGAGAGAGGGATCCTGTGGCTCTGCTTGCCGCTTTCGACCGTCCGCAGGTCCGACCCCTTGCCCACCTTCACCGTCGCATCCGGATCGTTGACGAACGGCATCAGCACCGCTACCGTTATATCGTTCAGCACCGCAGCCGTATAGGACGTGGTGGTCGGCGAGAAGGTCGCCGGGTTCATCCACAGCGGGTATACGTTAATGAGATCATTGCCCGTATAGGACAAGGTATTGGCGCTCAGATACAGATCGGACAGCGTCGCGTCGGAGGACTGCTGGGCCTTCGCGGGCGCGGCCGCGAACGGGCCGGACAGGCCGAGCAGCAGCGCCAGTGCGGGGAGGAGAAGGAGGAAGCGTGGGCGGAGACGCCCGGGGCGCGGATCATGCCTGCGCGGGGAGTCTGCCGATGGCGCCGGCCGGCGCTGCGCGCTCATGCCGGCCTCTTCCTTATGATGACGGATGACGGATTGCATCCCATGACGCAGGCGGTTGCAAGCGTTCTGAGTCATCTCGTTTCTCCTTTGCGTGCTCAGGGTTTGCCGACTGGGGGTCATTCCGTTTCCGGCGCGCGCCAATGGAGGATGCCCACGCTTCCCGATGGTCCTCGTACACTGCTTCCGGATTCAACGCGCCGCGCCCGGCGACATGGACTCGCTTCCGCCTGCCATCAACGTCTCGGCCATGACCAACCATCCAGGCATCCGAACCCGCTTTCCGTCGCCACCGTGTCGCGGTCAAAACCCGTTGGCTGTAAAGGGATTGAAGCCGTGTGGCGGCCTACACGCATCGTGTGTGGTAATCGTGTGTTTCCGCGGTGAAACTGTTTGCGTCTACCAGCGCGCCGTGACGCCGACGCCGATCCGGTGCTCCGGCGCGTCGCCGGCGTTGTCGCGCCGGGCGGCGTCGAGATTCGCCTCGAAGCCCCCGCCGTCCCCCAGGCTCAGCCGCCACCCCATGCGGTACTCGCGCTCCGTGTCCGACAGCCCGTAACCCACATACGGCGTCCCCGTGAACCGCTCGCCAAAGAGCGCCATGCCGTAGCCCACCTCCG
>JAPOQB010000264.1 GCA_026710965.1 Deltaproteobacteria bacterium
CTGGAGTTTCCAGGGGTCCGACGGCCACCACGACGCCGGCACGAACAGCACCGGCTCTCCGGCGCCCTGCCGCTCGTAGTACATATCCAGTCCGTCCAGGTTTGCGATGGGCATTGAAGTCTCCGGGTTTGATGAGGCGCGGCGCCCTAGCGTCCGGCCGCCGCGTCCGCTCTCAAGAGTTCCAGCAGTTCCGGACGCGGGAAGCCGTCCACGCGACGCTTTCTTTTTCTTTGGTAATCCCGGACCGCGGCCCGGGTCTTGGGACCGATGATACCGTCTACCTCGCCGATGTCATACCCCCTGGATGCCAGGAGGCGTTGAAGTTCTTTCCGTTCGGGTTCGGCAATGGGACCGATCCCGTCGGGCCAAGCCAGCGTTCGCCCCTCTCCGCGCAGCCGGTGGGCCAGCACCCCCACGGCCAGGGCGTACTTGTGCGCGGGGTTGTAGCGCATGATCGAGCGGAAGTTCCGGCGCAGCAGGAAGGCGGGGCCGTCCCGTCCCGCGGGAAGGTAGAGGTAGGCGCGGTCATCGGGGTAGGGCAGGGCCCCGCCGCCGGGGCGCCGCAGGCCCAGCCGCTGCCACCCCCGGACCGCCCGTTCGTGCTTTCGGCCGGCCAAGCCGGCGTCGAAGCGTCCCGGAAGGATCACCTCGTGCCCCCAGGGTCGTCCGGAGACCCAGTTGTTTCGGCGCAGATAGTTGGCCGTGGAGGCCAGCGCGTCCTGCGGGGTGTCCCAGATGTCGCGGCGGCCGTCGCCGGTGAAGTCCACCGCGTAAGCGGCATAGCTCGTGGGTATGAACTGGGTATGGCCCATGGCGCCGGCCCAGGAGCCAGTCATTCGGTCCAGGGTAATGTCGCCGGCCTTGAGAATCTTGAGGGCCGCCAGCAGTTGATTGCGCCCGAACTTCGCGCGGCGGCCCTTGTAACCGAGGGTCGAAAGCGAGCGGATGACGTTGAGCTTGCCGCGCAGCGTTCCGTAAAGCGTTTCCATGCCCCAGATGGCCACCAGGACGTGGCGGTCCACGCCGTACCGGCGTTCGATGGCGTCGAGGTCGGCGGCGTGTTCGGCGAGCTTGCGGCGGCCCTCCCGGACGCGCGTGTCGGTGACCACCAGCGCCATGTAGTGGGACGGCGGCAGCACGAACTCGGGCTGGCGGTTGTTTCTCTCGATGACCTCGGGGTTGGCGGTCAGCCCGCGAAAGGCCCGGTCGTAGAGCGATTCCGGGATGCCGTGGCTGCGCGCCACCGCGCGGAATTCCTTGATGAACTTCCGATAGGCGGCCTGGTCGGTTGCAAGGGGCTGAACGGGGGAGGCGTATGCCGGAAGGCCGGCGAGAGCACCCGTGAGGACGAGCGCCATCAATCCCGTGCCGATCTTCATCCCTGGGTCCATGACGGACGCCGTCCTCGGACTACGTGAACAGCTTGATAATGATGGCGATCAGCCCCGCGAGAATCGTGAGCGCGCCCCATGCCATCTTGCTTTCGAGCTTGGATATATCCGCCTTGGTCGCCAGATGCGGCAGAGTGGTTTCAAAAGCTGTCTCCAAACGGGTCATACGCTCCTCGACTCCATTTGCCATCATACGTCTCCTGGCGGTAACTTTGACCGCGGTTGCCGCGAAAATCAACAGATTTGCTCAAGATCCTGTCAACGACCACCTGTTTGCCCAACCACTCCGCACTGGCTATATTTCGGGCTGGGTTACTTGCCGCAGGCACATTCAATCACAACGACATCGGACGAGAGGAGATTTCACTATGCCCAGACCGCGCCCCATCCAGTGGCCGGACAACGCCAAGATATGCGTCACCTTCATCATTCCCTGGGAAGTGTGGCCGGACAACTATGCCACCCGGGGCTCGCTCCAGCGCGTCAGTCACCCGCTGCCGCCGGAAAATGCCGTGTTCAAGCAGAACATGGCCGCCGTCACCGAGCGCGAGTACGGCGACCGGGTGGGCATCTGGCGTATCATGGACATGTTCGCGCGGCACAACCTCAAGGTCACCTTCCTGATGAACGGCAAGAAGGTGGAGCAGTTCCCCGACGAGGTGAAGGAATTCCAGGCCCAGGGGCACGAGTTCTCCTCGGAGTGCTACGAGCACGAGTATGCGTTCATGTACACCCGCGAGGAGGAACGGAAGTCGATTCAGGATACGGTTGCCGCCTTCAAGAACGTGCTTGGCGCGCCTCCCACGGGTTATCTGTCGCCGGGTCATGCCTCCACGGACAACACTCTGGACCTGGTGGCGGAGGCGGGGTTCGTGTGGTGGGCCGACCCGCTCAATTCGGACATCCCCTATACCGTCGAGGCAGGCGGCCGGAAGGTCGCGGTGGTGCCCTACAACGTGCCGGGCTGCAACGACTACTCCACTTACGGCGGCGGCCGCACGCCCAGGGACCTGCTCCAGATCATGAAGGACCAGTTCGACTACCTTTATTGGGAAGGGGAGCAGGGGGCGCCGAAATTCTTCGCGTTCAACCTCCATCCGTTCGTTTCCGGGGTGCCTTACCGGACGAAGATCGTGGACGAGTTCATCAAGTACGCCAAGGGCTTTTCCGACGTCTGGTTCGCCCGACGTCTGGAGATCGCCAACTGGGTCCTGGAACAGGGCTACTAGGACCCGTCACGACCCGAGGGCCCGCGGGTCCGGTCGGACCGAAACGGCGCCGGCGCCGCCGAGCTCAATGGTCCTGCCGTACAACTCCCGCGCCGGGTCGCTGAGAAGGAAGGCCGCTATCGCGGCCACATCCGAAACCGCAAGGGTATCATCGGCGGGTACGGGATGTCTGCCGGCGCGCGGCGGTACGCCGCCGCCGGGTGCCGTGGTTCTCCGCACCGGCGCCGGCTTCAGTACGTTCAGGGTCACGTTTTCCCCGACCACCTCCGCCGCGACGGATTGCAGCCACGCCGGCAACGCGGCGCCGGTGACCGAATGGAACTGTCTTTCCGCCGAGGGCCCGGGGACCGGCCAGGGCACCATCCACAGCACGCGGCCCCATTGCCGGCGCCGCATGCCGGGCAGGAGCGCTTCGGTAGCGGCCTTGAAGCGCAGGAAGCCGTTGTCGAGGTGGGTCCTCCAGGACAGCGTGCTCCGGTTCTCCGGCAACGTCCGCCGGGCGATGCCGAACAGGATGTCGATGGAGCCGAAATCGGCCATGACACGCTCCATGAGAGCCGTCGCCGAGGGCTCGTCCCAAGCGTCCAGGGGGTAGCCCGCGGCCTTTACGCGACCCGCCGCCGCGGCCTCCGTCGCGACTCTTCGCGCCGCCCATTCCTTGCGGGCGCACACCGCCACGTTGACGCCCTCGGCCGCCAGTGCCGCGGCCACGGCCCGGCCGATGCCCCGGGAGCCCCCGAAGACCAGCGCACTCCTGCCGGCGATGCCGAGATCCATGTTCTCAAGAACGTGACAGCCGCAAGAGGCCTTCCAGCGCGGACGCCAGCGCGTAGCACGCCAGCAACAGCGCGTAGCGGGCTATCAGGGACAAGCACCGTCCCGCCAAAGGGATGACGCCGTCTTCCCGTTGCCATCTATCCATTGCGCACCTCCATTTCTTCTCGTGTCCCTTGCCCCGTGAGCGCCGGCGGGTGCTCGCCCGCCAGGTCTCGTACCAGTTCCGCATCCCGGCGGACCATGTCGGCGAAGTATCCGCCGCCCAGCGCCAGATCGGCGGGCCTGCCTTGCTCAATGATCTTTCCGTGCTCCAGGCAGATGACACGGTCCACGTCGCGGAGCGCGGACAATCGGTGGGCGATGACGATGACCGTCCGCCCCTGCGCCAGCGCGCGGATGTTCTCCTGGATGCGGGCCTCGTCCTGCTTGTCCAACGAAGCCGTGGCTTCGTCCAGGATCAGCAGGCTTCTCCAATGGAACAGCGCCCGGGCCAGGGCAATGCGCTGCCGCTCTCCCCCCGAGAGCAGAGTCCCGCGGGCGCCGATCCGGGTGGCATAGCCCTTGGGCGTCCGGGTGATGAACTCGTGCGCACAGGCCGCCCTGGCCGCCGCCGTTACCCGGGCCATCTGGGGCTGGCCCGGGCCCAGCGCGATGTTGTCGGCGATGCTGCGCCGAAAGACGGGATAGTCCTGCTCCACCGTGCCGATGTGGCCGCGGATCCAGGCCGGATCGACCACCGCCGCGTCCGCGCCGTCCAGCAGCACACGCCCTTCGGTGGCGAGGTAGAGTCTCTGGATCAGGCGGCCGACGGTGCTCTTCCCCGAACCCGACGGTCCCATGATCCCGACGGTTTCGCCGGGCTGGACCTCGAACGTGATGCCGTCCAGAACGTTCCGGTCTCCATCCGGATAACGGAAGCGCACGTCCTCGAAACGGACCGCCCCCTTGAGGGAGGAGAGCCGGACGAGATGACCGCTCTGGCGCTCGGTGGCTTCGTTGAGCACCGTTCCCAGCTCCTTCACCAAACCCCGCAGGCGGGAAAAGTCATAGGCGAACAGGCACAGGCGCATCATGGGCTGGGAAAACCGCATGTTCACCAGATTGACCGCCACGAGCTGTCCCAGGGTAAGCTGCCCGTCCAGCACCATGGAAGCGCCGAACCACAGCAGGCCCGCGGTGCCGAACCGGTTCACGAACTGGTTGTACTGAGTCATGGAGTCCCGCAGGCTCTGGGTGTCCTCATCGGAGGACACCGCTTCATCCACGCGTTGGGCCAGGAAGGCTTCCTGGGCCTGCTCCTCATGCATGCCCTTGACCGTCTCGATGCCGTTGAAGGTGTCAAGGACGGCTTCGTTGCTTTCCCGCCGGCTGCCCTTGGTCCGCCGGCTCCATTGCTGGAAGGTCGGCATGACCAGGAACGCCGGGGCGATGTACAGCGGCAGGCTGGCGAGAATGATCAGGGACAGGGTTACGCTGAAGTTCAGCATAAGCCCCAGGAACGCCAGCACGAAGAACATGTCCACGAACACGAACACCACGGCGTTGGTGAGGAACCGGCGCAGGTGCTGGAGCTCCTCGATGCGGGAAAGGGTCTCCACCGCGGTGTTCCGGAGATAGAAGGAGGCGGGCAGCTCCAGGGAGTGGCGGATGAGCCGCGAGAGCAGCGTGCGGTCCATGTCCCGCACCGCACGGCGCAGGGCCCTGTGGCGGGCGGCGCGAAGGACGGCCTCGAAGGCCAGAAAGAACACCAGACTCAGGATGATCACGTCGAGGGTGGCGGCGCCGCGGTTGGATATGACCTTGTCGATGATGATGAGGAAAGCGAAGGGGTAGATGTAGCCCAGCAGGTTGACGAAGAAGGACGCCGCCACCAACGGTCCGAAGAGGGCCTTGTTGTTCAGGAGTTGCCCGGCGATGGACCGCACCGTGAAGGCCTGGTCCGTGGCATCGCCGGTCCGCGACGGGACGGCGGCAACGCTGCCGCAGTCCTCCACGAAGGCCGCGCGGCGCACGGCGCGGGCGTTGCCGGACCGGGGCTCGGTCAGGTAGACGTTGTCGTCGTCCGCGCCCGCCACCAGCACGAAGCGGCCGTCCCGGCGCCGCACCAGGACCGGCGCGGACAGATGGCGCCAGTCCTCCGCGCTCAGGGTCTTGACCTCGAGAGCGAGGCCCACGCGAGCGCCGCACCGGACCGCCGCGTTGAGGTCGAGGGTTCCTTCCACGGTGAGGTTCCGCAGGATCTCGTCACGGTTCGCTCGGAGACTCTGTCCGGCGCACAGGAACAAGAGGCATGCCGCGGCGGATGCCGAAGGGTCCCCGATGCCGGCTGCCGGCTGCGTCGGGGTGCCGGGACCGCCGGCCGCCTTGCCGTCGAGGCCGCCGGTGCGGCCGTTGCCTTCAGCCATGTCGCTCGTCCCGGAGATCGTTTCCGCCCACCAGCACGAGGCCTTGAGTGGCAAGCTGTCTGACGAGGCTGACGCGGGTGTTGCCGTCGGGTCCGGCTTGCTCCGATGCCAGCGGCGACCATGCCGTGGAGTGTTCCAGCAGTGCGAAGGTTTCCGGCGCGAGCTCCAGCACCGTGGGCTGGCGCCGGCCGCGGGTGGCCAGCACGGCGAGCCACACCGGTCTTGGCGCCACCGGTGCGCCGGACCGGCCCGGTTCGAACAGGGGCCGCACGTCGTGGGCGCAACGCACCAGGACGGCGCAAGGGTGGGTGCGGTACCAGAAGTCGGCCGATGGTTGCGGGCGAGCGGCCAGGGCCTCGCTCTCCATCGCCGTGGGACGAAGCGTCCGCGCCTGTGCCAGGGCCAGCTCGATACCCGCGACATCCACGGCCCATGCCGGCTTCGGCGGGTCCTGGGCGCTGCGTTTCAGAAAGTGTTCGAAGAAGCTCTTGGCGTCCGGATACCGTTCGTAGGACCTGGGCGGGCATACGGCCGCGAAGTCGCCGGTGAGGCCCGCAAACGCATGACCCAACAGGGTGGCGGTGCGCTCGAACGTCTTCCGGATTCGGTTCATGCGCTTGTGGTAGGAGAACTCGGCCTCCAGGCGAAGCCGCCGGATGTCCATGCCCTGAAGGTCCGGTTCAAGCCCGGGCGATCCGAGATCCCGGGTGCCGAAGATAAAGGCGTGGCTGGTCAAATGGCGCAGCAGGCGGGTCTGTGTGTCAATGAGTCTGTGCATCGCTTGCGGACCTCTCTTTCGTGGCGGCTTTCAGGGTTTGCCGGCGCAGACGCGCCACGTCCGCCAGCAGTTCGTCGCCCTGCTCGAAGTCGTTGTCGCGCTCCAGGATCACCGTCCCCGGCCGTTGCCGGTCCAGGGCGTGCTCCAACAGCTCCAATGCCTGCTCCGGCACCGGGTGGCTGTGGTTGTCGGCATGGAACGGCCCGTCGAGATAGGGCCGGTGGATCAAGGGTCCGCCGGCGGCATGAACACCGGTCACGACCCCGGCGGGAAGTTCGTCCAGGAACGCGCGCGGGTCGATGCCGTGATTCCTGGAATTGACGAACAGGTTCTCCACGTCCAGCAGCATGCCCACCCCGGTCTCCCGGAACAGCAGGTTGAAGAACTCGCCGTCACTCATCTGCGGCTCCGGGAAGTCGAAGACATAGGAGATGTTCTCGATGGAGAACGGCACCCCAAGACGGGCCTGGACCCGCTCGATCTTGGGGATCAGCAACTCCGCCGCGGCGTGGGTCTTGGGCAACGGCAGCAGGTTGGCGATGTCGATACCCGGCACCTTGGTCCATGCCAGGTGCTCGCTGTAGGACGGGACCTGGAGGACCTCGACGGCCTCGGCCACGTCGTCCAGGTAGGTTTCGTCGAGGGGCGCGTCCGTGCCGATGGAAAGTCCCACGCCGTGCAGCACCAGCGGGATTCTTCCCACCAGGTTGCGGATCGCCTTGCGCGCGTATTCGCCGCCCTTGATGTAGTGGTCCACCGTGATCTCGAGGACGTCGAACTGGTGTACGTTGGCCAGCGTCCACTTGGCGATGGGGACGCGGAAACCGATGCCGATCAGGGGTGATGGGGTTGAAGGTGGTGTGCTCATGCAGCCTCCCGAAACGATTCAAGACCGTAGCTCCCGGCGCGCGCGCCCTGGCTTGGGCGCGGGCCGGACTGTTCGGGGCTTCGCGCTGGTGTCGACAAGCGCGACGCCCCACACAGATACTAATCGTTCGGTTGGCGCTGAACTTTAGGGTTCAGTGCGTGGAAGGTGCACAAATTGGGAGGGAGACCGGGTTACTCCAGGTCCATGCCCACGACCTTCGCGGGGTTGCGGGTGCAGACGGTGTGGAGTTCTTCCTGGGTCAGGCCGAAGGCTTCCATGTAGCCCCGGATCAGGCGCATGGCTTCCACCGAGTCGGGGAACAGCGGCTCGCCGGCGTCGCTGGACAGCGTGAAATGCTCCACCCCCACCTCGCGGATGGTGTTGTACATGATCTGGGGGTCGACGCCGAGCAGCGGCGACAGCTCGTCGAAGGTGAAGTTGAACAGCACGCCCAGCGGGGCGAGCTCCTTCATCTGTTCCACGGACACGTCGAGAAAGGGGCTGTAGGGATGGTCGACGACCAGTCGCCGGAGGCCGGCCTTGTGCGCCTCCTCGGCGATCTTGAAGATCTCCTTGTGGGTGGGATGGCCGAAGAACAGCGCCACGTCCCGGTCGACGCACAGGCGGATGACGTCCCGCACCTCGGGCTTGAGCTCGCCGGACTCGTCCAGGTTGTAGTGTCCGTGCTCCATGGCCGTTTCCCACGACATGGGGCCGATCCAGCCCTGGGCGGCCATGTCGTGCTCGATGAGCTCGCGCCGGGTCCCAACGATGTGCATCGTGTTGGCATGGTTGAACACCGGCAGCCACAGGGCCACGACTCCGCCGTCGATGGCCTTCTCGGCGAGTTCGGCGGACACCGGGTCGTCATTCCGGCCGCACACGAATCCGGGAAACAGCGCTACCGGTGCAATACCCTCCTGCGCGGCCCAGCCGTCGAGTTGCTCCTGCAGCTCGCGGACCGCCTTTCCCGCGTTGCCGACGATGGACTTGAACAGGATCCCCTTCATTTCCGCGCGTGAAGCCTTCTTCACCAGGTCCAGGGCGTCCTGCTGGCCGGCGTGGGCGTGGGCGTGAATGTCGATGGCGTCCTTGACCTTGATGTGGCCGGGATGGACCACCCCGGGCTTGTACTGGGTGCGCGCCGCATAAGAGGTGACACATCGTTCCTGGGTCCGGGTCGAAACCACGTTTTCGCTCATCGTACATCTCCCTTCGCCACGGGCCGGGATCGGAGGGCGGGACCGCCCCGGATACGGCTTGCCGTGCAGTATGATACATTCCCATAGTAGACCCTCGAAACTCGAAACGAAAGAGGAGGTTGCCGTCCCATGTTCGAGACGCTCGGGTTCGAGCGCGTCACCCCGCTCCAGGCCTCTGTCGTGCTGGGCCTGGTGTTGGGCGTTGTCTACGGCATGCTGGCGCAGCGCAGCGGTTTCTGCCTCCGCCGCAGTCTGGTCGGAGACTGGAGCGAATGCCTTCCGGCGCTCGGCGTCTGGGCCATGGCATTGGCATTGGCGATTGCCGGGACCCAGGGAGCGGTGGCCGCGGGATGGATCTCCTTTGACGCACACCGGTTCCTCGCCCCCGACCTCCCCGTCGTTTCGGTCCTGGTGGGGGGCGCGCTGTTCGGCGCCGGCATGGTGCTGAGCGGCGGTTGCGTCTCCCGTCTCACGGTGCTGGCCGGCGGCGGCAGCCTGCGGGCGTTCCTCGTGCTGGTGGTCTTCGCGATTGTCGCCCACGCGGCGATGAAGGGGGTGTTGGCGCCTGTGCGTTCGACCCTGGGCGGGATGACCGTCGATACCGGAGGCGTGGCCGCGCTGACCGCGTTGCCCGGCGGGGCCGTGTGGGCCTGGTGTCTGGCGCTCGCCGCCGCGGTCTTGGCATTGCGTTCCGGCGCGTCGCGGCGCCACCTGGCGATGGCTGCCGTGATCGGGCTCCTGGTGCCGCTGGCATGGGTCGGGACCGGTTTCGTCCTCCAGGACGACTTCGATCCCGTGCCGCTGCAATCCCTGGGTTTCACCGGACCCACGGCCGACACCCTGTTCTGGACCATTGCCGCCACCGCCGTTCCCGCGGGGTTCGGCACCGGCCTTGCCGCCGGCGTGGTGGCCGGAAGCGCCGCCGCCGCGGTTTCCGCGGGCGAGTTCCGCTGGATCAGCCTGGAAGGGCCCCGGCAGACCGGCCGCTATCTTGCCGGCGCCGCGCTGATGGGCGTCGGCGGCGTCCTGGCGGGCGGGTGCACGGTAGGGGCCGGACTGTCCGGAGTGTCGACCGCGAGCCTTGCCGCGATCCTGGCGCTGACGGCGATGGTGGTGTCGGCAAGGATCACCGGAGAGGTTTTTCGCCGAGGCGCCGGCGAATCGTAGCGAGGGTAGGCGCGACCCGCCGGTCGCCCCTAGTGTGGTGTCTGGTTAATTCGCGTCATAATATGCGGAGGATTTTTTGTCGTCGGCAAGGCGCGATGACGAGCAGTGGCGGGCACCACGCGAGGAAGAGCAACGCAGCCGACGGCGAAAA
>JAPOQB010000234.1 GCA_026710965.1 Deltaproteobacteria bacterium
CAGTATTTCAGAAAGGGCGGCTCGCCGCGGATCGGCTTCTCCCATCCCGACCTCGACAAGGCCCTTGACGCGGAACAACAGGAGTTCGATCCGGAGAAACGTAACGAGTACCTCAGCCAGGCCATGGAGCTGATCACGGACCTGGCGCCCGCCTGCTTCCAGTGGCGGCACGAATTCCTGTGGGGCATGTCGAAGAACATCGACTATCAACCCCCGGCTGATTCCCGCATCTACGGCATGGACATCAGCGTCAAATAACGCGACACGGTAACGTCGCACCGACCAGGGGCATGCTTCCGGCATTGACGGGAGCATGCCCCTGTCATTTCCCCCATACTTTCAGGAGACGTTCATGAAACCCCGATTCCGCGGCATCTTCATTCCGACCCTGACCACCTTCGACGACGACAGCGAGGTGGACTTCGACCTCCTCGGCGAAATGCTGGAGTTCCACATTGCGGCGGGCGTGCACGGGCTCTTCGTGCTGGGCTCCACCGGCATGGGGCCGGTCATGACCACCGAACAGCGCGTGGCCACGGCGGAATTCGTCATGGAACGCGTGCGGGGACGCCTCCCGGTGATCATGCACGCCGGCGCCGCGGACGTACAGACGACCTGCCGGCTCGCTCAGCATGCCCAGGGGCTGGGCGTGGACGCGGTGGCGGTGGTACCGCCGTACTACTTTACCGACCACACCCCGTGGGAGATCACCGCGCACTACAAGGCGGTGGCAACGGCGGTCAACGGCACCCCGCTGTTCCTGTACGACAACGTCAAGTACTCCGGCTGGGCCTTCACGCCGCCGACGGCCAAGGCACTGCAGCGGGAAGTTCCCTCGCTGTGCGGGATGAAGGCGAGCTACTACGCCCAGGGGCCTCTGCTGGGGTATCTGGAGGCCATGCCCGGGGATTTCGCCGTGATGTCGGGAAACAGCATCGACCTCCTGCCGGCCACGCCCCACGGACTGAGCGGCGCCATCCCGCCCCTGACCAGCGCGATCCCGGAGATCTGTGCGGCCTTGTGGGAGGCCCTGGAGAAAAAGGACTACGAACAGGCGGTTCCGTTGCAGAAGAAAGCGGATGACTTCGGCCGGACCATCGGCCGGCTGGGACAGCGTTTCGGCCGTAGCGCCCATCGCGAGGCCATGCGCGCCCGGGGCTTCAAGATCAAACGCTACCCGCGCTGGCCTTCCGAGGAGCTCACCGAGGAAGCGATGCAGACCGTCGCGGACGCGTTGAAGGCCACCGGCGTTTGACGCCGGCGCCTGAGGACGCTTGCCCTCAGGCTTTCTTTTGGGCCGGGGCGGCCTCCGGCGGCTCGAGGTCCCAGCCGCTGGTGGACATGTCCATGATCACACCGTGGGGACCCCGCACCTTCTGCTCGAAGTAGAAGCTGTGATGCGAGCCCACGGCATCGCCGAGCAGTTCCGCCTCCGTCCCGGCCAGCCGCTCCTTGGCCTCTTCGAGGTCGTCCACCTGAAACCCCATGTGATGGAGTCCCTCGTAGCTGGCTCCGCCCACCATGTCCGCCGCCTCGTCCGAGGGATAGTTCAGAAACGCGAAGTTGATGTGCCCGTCGGAGAGGAACACGCCTCCCCCTCGGGGCGAATCCGGCACCTGCTTGACGAACTTGAGACCGAACACCTTCTGATAGAATGCCGCCGTCTTCGCCGGATCCTTGGTCGCGATTGCAATATGCCTGAGCCGTGCCATGGGTCACCCTTTCCCGTCAAGGCATGCGTCTCCGCACGCCGTAGCTAGTGTCCTGTCAGTCGATGGATGCCATCTCACGCGCGATGCCGCCGAGGAACACCTGCCAGAACTCCAGCGACTGCCGCGAAGCGTCCAGGATCCCCTCCCACTGGACTTCGGTCTTGGCGTAGTCCGCCAGCAGCTTCATGGTCTGGCCCTTGTGGTCGGTATCGGCTTCGCGATGGAGCCTGAAGTTCGGAAGCTGCTCCTCGGTCAGGCCGAGGTCCCGCATCCAACGCGCCTGGGCGCGGGTCTGGTGCGCGCCGCCGGGGATGATCGGATCCAGGTTGACCCGTTCCAGCACCGCCACCCCGCCGAGGCCCTCGAGCCACCCCAGGTTGAACGCCAGCCAGCTCCAGCCGCAAATTGCCGCCCGCGTGGAAGGCAGCGGCTGGGCATTGTCCACCTGGTCCGCGGTGAGCCCCACGGCCTCTCCATGCCGCACCCACAGGGTGTAATGGTCGGAGCCGCAACGGGGATCGAAGAGCATCTCCTCAGTCTCGTGCTCCAGCAACTCCTTCTTGATCTCCATGTGCGGGCAGCGCGCGATGAGGTACGCCCACGCCGACCGCCTGCCGCGCACGAACAGCCCGAACTGCTGCGCGATGATCCGCGCCCGGGGGATGGTCAACCGTGCATTGTAAAAGCTCTCCGCCTCCGCGGTGGCGAAGGTGTCCCGGGTCATCTGGTTCAGCAGCTCGTCGTATTTGGCCAGCTCGTTCATGCCTTCGTCCCCTTCAGTCATCCGCCGGAATGCGCTCCATGGCATCCGCGATGCCCGCGCGATAGATGGTCAGCAGCTCCAGGGACTCCTTGACCGCCTGCAGCGCCCGTTCCTGCAACGCGCCCGTGGCAAGGCTGGACAGATCCGGCAGGAACATATCGCTGTGCTCCTCGTCCGCCTGGGAGTGGACCTCGAAGTTGGGCATGTCCTTCATCTTGATGCCCATGTCCTCGATCCAGCGCCGGGCCATGCGGGTCGAGTTGCCGCCGCCCTGGTCCATCAGCAGCCGGTCGTCGTTGCACCACTCCGTCACCGTCAGCGCCGCCAGACCCTCCAGCCAGGGTTTCTCGCGGGTGATCCAGGCCCAGCCGTAGAGCGTCGCGCGGGTGGTGGGAATGGGTTCCGCCTGCAGGATGTCGTCCACGCCCAGGCCCACCGACCTGCCCTGCTTGAGGATCAGGCTGATATGTCCGTGCTCGGAATACTCATCCTTGATCACCTCGCCGTACTCGTGCTGGAGAATCTTCTGCTTCACCGACCACTCGGGGCAGTTCCCCGAGACATAGGCCCAGCAATCGCGGCGATGGCGCACGAAGTGGGCGAGCTCCCGGATCACGACCTGCGCGCGCAACGGCGTCTGCCTGATGGAATAGTACCGGGTCAGGGTGTCGGAAGCCATGTGGTCCCGGACCATGTCGCCGATCGCCTTGCGCCAGCCCTGGATGTCCATTGCGAATCCTCCGTGCGTCCGCGTTCAGAAACCGATGGCGCAGCCGTCCTTGCGCGGATCCGAGGCGCCCTTGAGGACGCCGCTTTCCGGCTCGACGACGATGGCGTTGGCGCCGCCGAAGCTCTCGGGCGCCCCGGAAACCACCCGGTGTCCCCGGGCTTCCAGGCCGCTCACCGCTTCGCCGGAGAAACCCGGCTCCAGCGACACTTCGGCGCCGGACAGGTGATTGAACCGGGGTGCGGCCAGCGCTTCCTCCGCGGTCATATCGAAATCCACCACATTGGCGATGATCTGACTCTGGACCTGAGCCTGGACGTGGCCGCCCTTGAGCCCCACCACCAGCACCGGCGCTCCTCCCCGGCAGACCATCCCGGGCATCAGCGTATGGCTGGGCCGCTTGTGCGGGGCAAGGCAGTTGGGGTGCCCGGGGTCCAGATTGAACATGTGCCCCCGGTTCTGGAGAATGATGCCCGTGTCCTCCACCGCCACCCCGGAGCCGAAGCCCATGAACAGGCTCTGTATGAAGGAGACGCGGTTGCCCTGACCGTCGGCGACCGCAACGTATTCGGTGTCTCCCGGAAGCGGCGCCGGGGCCACATCCACGGCTGCCTCGCGCTCGGAAAGCCCGTCTCTCATGGCCCCGGCACGCGCCTCGGACAGGAGGTCGTGCAGGCTTACGGTCATGCTCTCGCGATCGGCGAGATGTTGGTCGCGGTCGGCAAAGGCGCGCTTCTTCGCCTCGATGAACAGGTGAAGATAGTCGGCCCCGTTGTGCTCAAGGGAAGACAGCTCATAGCCCTCCAGGATCTTCAACATCTCGAGGGCCACGAAGCCCTGGGAGGCCGGCGGCAACTGGTAGACCTCGTACCCACGGTAGCCGAGGTGGATGGGATCGACCCATTCCGAGGCGTGCGCCTCCATGTCGCGCATGCTGAAGTGGCCGCCGAGCTTTTGCGAGCAAAGCACGAGCTTCTCCGCCACCTCTCCGCGGTAGAAGAACTCCACTCCTTCCTCGGCGATGCCGCGCATCGTCCGGGCAAGGTCCGG
>JAPOQB010000346.1 GCA_026710965.1 Deltaproteobacteria bacterium
CCAGGGGTCTTCGTTCAGATACCGGAGGCACGCGTCGAAGGTGGCGCCGCCCCACATCTCCACCGACCAGAAACCGATCTTGTCGAGATCCTCGGCGATGGGCAACATGTCCTCGGTGCGCATACGTGTCGCCAGCAGGGACTGGTGTGCGTCCCTCAGCACGGTTTCGGTGATCCCGACCATTTTACCTTGCATCAATATCTCCTGATTCTTTCCTGATTCGCGGATGGGTGACGGGCGCGGTATTCCGACCGCGACGATAATAACGCGACAGAATAGGGGATCACGATGGCATTTGCAAGCAAAATCGCGCTTGTGCGCGGCTTTTCGGCGGAAACAGCGGGCGCGGGTCAGGTGACTTCGCGCTCTGCCGGGGCCTCCTGGGCGGGCAGGGGTTCGGCACCGGCGGCGCATCGGAGGTAGATGGTGACGCGGGTGCCTTTCCCCGGTTGGCTCTCGATCTTCAGATCGCCGCCGTGGGCCTGGGTGATGTGCTTGACGATGGCGAGGCCGAGGCCGGTGCCGCCGAGCTCCCGCGAACGCGCCTTGTCCACGCGGTAGAACCGCTCGGTGAGCCGGGGCAGGTCCTTTTCCGGGATGCCGCAGCCCGTGTCCGACACGGTCAACGCTACCCGGGACGGGCCGTCGCCGTCCGCCCCCTGTTCGAAGCCTGCACGGACCAGCACCTCGCCGCGGTCGGAGGTGTACTTGAGGGCGTTGTCGACCAGATTGATGAGCAACTGCTGCAAGCGATCTTCGTCGCCCAGGATGTCCGGCGTCTCGGCGCCGGTATCGGCGCCGAGACGGATGAGCTTCTTGTCGGCCTGCTCGCGAAACAACTCCAGCACCCGGTCCAACAGCGCCTTCGTAGCGACATGCTGCATCCGCACGTTGGCGTTGCCCATCTCCAGGTCCGACAGGGCGAGCAGATCGTCGATGAGCCGGCCCAGGCGCTCGGAGTGGCGCGTGACGACGCTGAGGAACTGCCGCGCCAACTTCGGGTCGCTGGGCGGGTTGTGCAACAGCGTCTCGGCGTAGCCCTGTATGGCGGTCAGCGGCGTGCGCATCTCATGGGAGACGTTGGCGACGAAATCGGCGCGGATCTGTTCCAGCCGCTTCACCTCGGTGACCTCGTGGAACACCAGCACGTACCCCAGGAGATCCTGCAGTGAGTGCTCCAGCCGCGCGGCGTTGACCGCGAACCAGCGGTCATCCCCGAGGGTCAGCTCTCGACGGTGTGCCTTGCGGCCGCTGTCACCTCCCACCACTTCGTGAATGAGGCCCTGCATCTCCGGATGGCGTGAAACCTCGACGGCGGACATACGCCGGTCGTTGCTGTTGGCCGGGAGGTTGAACATCGTCTGCGCCATCTGGTTCACCAGGATGACCTCGCCGTTGGTGTCCAGCACGATCACCGCTTCCATCATGCAGCTCAGGATGGATTGGAGCTTCTCCCGCTCCGCCGTCATGTCCTGAAGGCGGCCGGTCAGGGTGTGAGCCAATTCGTTGAGGCTCTCCTCCAGCGCCCCCAGGTCATCCCGCCGTCGTACCGGAAGCACCTTGTCGGGCGGGGTCTCGAGGCTGGCCTTGCGGCAAAAGGCCGCCATGTCCCTGATGCGGTTCCGTCCGCGCCGGAACCACACCGCCGCCGCCAGCAGTCCCGCCGGAACGGTCAACCACAAGGCGGTGGGCAACCAGGTCGCCGTGGCATCCGGGGAGGCTTCCAGCGGCTGCGAGCCGGCGTATTGAGAATCGATGAAGGCCAGAATGAAGAGAGTGAGCGGGACATGGCCAAGACACCACCTGGCCATCGCGCTATGTTTCGAGGGATCTTTCATCCAGCTTGTAGCCTACGCCGCGCACCGTGACGATCCATTCGGGATTGCCGTCGTCGTGCTCCAGCGCTTCCCGGATCCTCCGGATGTGGACGTCCACCGTGCGGGGCGTCACGTAGACGTCGGAGCGCCATACGCCGTCCAGGATCTGGTCGCGGCTCAGCACCCGATTGCGATTCTGGATCAGAAAGCGCAGGACCTCAAACCCTTTCAGGGTGAGCCGGACCGGCCGGCCGGCGACCTGCACCTCGTAGGTGGTGAAATTGACCTTGAGGGGGCCCTTTTCGTAGATCTCGGCCAGATCGGGCGAAGCCGGAGACTCGGTCCGCCGCAGCACCGCCTTGACTCTCGCCACCATCTCCCTGGGGCTGAAGGGTTTCGTGATGTAGTCGTCCGCCCCCAGTTCCAGGCCCACCACCCGATCCGCTTCTCCCGCCTTGGCGGTAAGCATGAGGATCGGCGTCTGGGCGGTTTCCGGAGTCTGCCGGATGATCTTGCAGAACTCGAGGCCGGAGAGGCTGGGCAGCATCAGGTCCAGCACGATCAGGCGCGGGGGCTCCTTGTGCACCAGGTCCAGGGCGTCTTCGCCGTTCTCGGCTTCCAGCACCCGGAAACGTTCCTGCTGCAGGTGGTACGATATCAGCTTGCGTATGTCCGCTTCGTCTTCGACGACGAGGATCTTGTCCGTCATGTGACTCTCATGCGGTCACTGAGCCCATTTTCGACACAGGCCGTGTCGAAGCGGGGTTAGATGGAACGAGGTACTTCCTTGACGTGGCGAATGCTGGTCCCCTTGACCAGGAATATGACCATTTCCGCTATGTTGGTGGCATGGTCCGCGATCCGTTCCAGGTATTTCGAAACGAACGTGATCTTCATGGCGCGGTTGATGGTCCTGGGCTCGGTAATCATGTACGAGATGATCTCGCGGAAGATCTGCTCGTTCAGGTCGTCGATCTCCTGGTCGTCCTGGCACACCTTGAGCGCCAGCGATGTGTCCTCGTGCACGAAGGCGTTCAGGCTCTCTGAAATCATCCGCCTGGAGATTTCGGCCATGCGCGGGATGTCGATGTAGGGTTTGAGCGGCGCCTCGCGGATCAACTCCAGCGACCGCTCGCAGATATTCACCGAGATGTCGCCGATGCGTTCCAGGTCCGTGGTGATCTTGAGCGCCGTCGTCACGAACCGGAGGTCCTTGCCCGCCGGCTGGTGCAGGGCGATGAGGCGCACGCACAACTCGTCGATGTCGGCGTCCATCTGGTTGACCTCGGCGTCCCTTGCGATGACGGCTTCGGCCAGGGCCGCTTCCCGGTCCACCAGCGACTTGATGGATCGGTCGATCTGGTCTTCCACCAGGCCGCCCATCTGTATGATCCGGTCCCGGAGTGACTTGAGCTCTTCCTCGTATTTTCGATCGGTGTGTTCAGGGCGCATAGGCGACCTCGCGGGTATGGCAACGCCAATGGTTACGATACATGTCGCCACGTGATGTCGACGATTCGTATTACGTCTACATTACAATCATATTAAATTCAAAGATATAGGGGGCTTCCGAGCAGCCCCAGGGGGGCTTCGGGGCATTCACGGGCGGGTTCGAAACCGTCCCTCCTAGCCGGTTTCGATCTGGTAGGCTTCCTGGTGCAGTTCGGAATTCGCCTTGATGATCACCTGGCGGTCGATCTCGCGTTCCAGCGCCTCCAGGCCTTCGTTGGCATCGTCGTACAGGAAGTTGGCGATCCCGGGGTGGACGTGCAGGGTGATGCGGGTGCCGTTGTCGAGTTGGGCGCTCTCCCGCTTGATGTCGCGCAGGATCTGGTACGCGATGGTGGGATGGGACTTGATACGGCCGCGCCCCA
>JAPOQB010000230.1 GCA_026710965.1 Deltaproteobacteria bacterium
ACGCCGACGATCTTCTTGCGCGGGATGTAGGCCACGTGGGCCTTGCCGTGAAAGGGCAACATGTGATGCTCGCAGAGAGAGTAGAAGTCGATGTCCTTCTCGACGATCATCTCCTGATAGTCCTCGTTGAACAGGGCGCCGTTGATGATCTTGTCCGGATCCTCGAGATAGCCTCCGGTGAGGAAGGTCCAGGCCTTGGCCACCCGCGTCGGGGTCTGCCTGAGCCCCTCCCTGTCAGGGTCTTCCCCGAGCGCCGCCAGGACGGCTCTGACGTGTTCTTCCAGGGACTCTGTCGGGTTCTCGGTGTCGTAGGCAGGCATTTGAACGGGCATCACGGCAACGTAACATCTGCCCGAAACCGGGTCAAATCGGCCTCCGTGACACCCCCGGAATTGTGATTGACCGCCGAACCCCCTACAATGCAGCGATGGTTCACGCACCCGATATCACCGCCGAGGACGACACTTCCCATCTCGTCACACTGGAAGAAATCAGCCGTTTCGTCGACGAAGCCGCGGATCTGCAAGGATGCCTCAACAGCATCGCCGGTATCGTGGCCCAGCGCATGCAGACCGAAGTCTGCTCGGTCTATCTCCTCGATTCCGAAAGCGGCAGGCTGACTCTGAGTGCCACCAAGGGGCTGGATCAGGCCTCCGTGGGACGGGTGTCGATGCTGGTGGGCGAGGGCCTGGCCGGACTGGTGGTGGAAACGCGGGAACCCGTGATGGTCATGGACGCTCCGTCGCACCCACGCTTTCTGTATTTCCCGGAGACCGGCGAAGAACGCTACCATTCCTTCTTCGGCGTTCCGGTCAGCGCCCAGAAAAAGCCCATCGGCGTGCTGGTGGTGCAGACCTCCCGTCCGCGCGAGTTCACCCAGGAGGAGATCCGGCTGCTCAACGCCATCTCGGCCCAGGTTTCCACCACCATCGTGCACGCCCGGCTGGTGGATTCGCTCAAGGACAAGGAACGCGAGCGCAAGCAGTCGCGGCAACGAATGGTGAGCGCGCTGCGGCGGCTCAGGTCGTACGAGGGCCGGGGCAAGGAACGCACCAGCGAGCCCCCGAGAAAGTTCCGCAGCCGTCTGACCGGGCTCGCCGCCTGCCCCGGCTTTGCCTACGGCAAGGCCCACATCCTGCAGCGGCTCGTAGACCTGAACGCCATCCGCAAGAACCACACCGCCGATCCCCAGGGCGAGATCGAACGTTTCCGTTCCGCGGTGCAACAGGCCGTGGTCCAGGTCGAAGAGATCAAGACCCGCATGATCGCCCTCATCTCCGACGAGGCAGGAGCCATCTTCGACGTGCACCAACTGGTGCTGAAGGACCCGGTGCTGCAAGAGGAAATCGAAAGCCGGATCCTCGGAGAACGCCTGACCGCATACTATGCCGTCAGCAGCACCTACCGCCGGCACATGCAAACCGTCAGCCAGGTGGGCGACCGGTACCTGAAGGAGCGCACGGCGGACATACGCGACGTCGCCCAGAGACTGCTGGAGAACCTTTCGGGCTCCGGGGACAAGCGGCTCGTAGTCCCGGAAGGAGGAGCGATTCTGGTGGCGGAGGACCTCTCTCCCGCGGATCTGGCCCTCGTCGAAGGCGATCGCTTTCAAGGAATCGTGCTGGCCACCGGCGGCGTCACTTCCCACGCCTCGCTGCTGGCCAAGTCCTTCGAGATCCCCACCGTAGTGGCGGCGGAGGGGTTGCTGGAAACCATCCGCAAAGAGGACTCGTTGATCGTCGACGGCAACTCCGGGGTGGTTTTCATCAACCCCAACAAGGAAATCATCGGCGAGTACGACCGGCTGGAACGCCACTATCTCGCGGTCAATCGCGAGCTCGACGAGATGCGGGATCTGCCGGCCGAGACCACCGACGGCCACCGGGTCCGGCTGCTCGCCAACATGGGCCTGCTCACGGACATTCGGTTCGCGCAGAATCATGGCGCCGAGGGCATCGGCCTCTACCGCACCGAGATTCCGTTTCTCGCGTATCACGACTTTCCCACCGAAGCACAACAGTTCGCCCTGTATCAGAAGGTGGTGGAAGGGATGGGCGGCAAACCGGTCACCATCCGTACCCTCGACATCGGCGCGGACAAATATCCTCCTTACGTGAGCATCGCCCGCTCCGAGCCCAATCCGTTTCTCGGGTGGCGTTCCATCCGCATTTCCCTGGAGGTGTCCGAGACTTTCAAGATGCAGCTCCGGGCCATCCTGCGCGCGGGCGCGTTGGGGCCGGTGCGTCTGTTGATCCCCATGGTCTCGAGTCTCGAGGAGATCCTTCGGGTCAAGGCCATCCTGCGCGAGGTCAAGACGGAGCTGGTGTGGCGCCGGGTCCCCTTCGATGACGACATGGAGCTGGGGATTATGGTCGAGGTGCCCGCGGCGGTGCAGATGGCGCATCGGATGGTGGAAGAGGTGGATTTCGTCAGCATCGGCACCAACGACCTGATCCAGTACCTGCTGGCCGTCGACCGCGGAAATCGTAAGGTGGCGTCTCTCTACGAGCCCTTCCACCCGGCGGTCCTCGGCGCGCTCGACCAAGTCATACGCGCCGCCAAGGACAAGGGCAAACGTGTCGCCATGTGCGGCGAGATGGCCGGGGACCCGCTGTCGACCGTGTTGTTGATGGGCATGGGGCTCGAGGAATTCAGCATGGAGTCCCTGTCCATACCCGTGGTCCGAAAGCTGGTGCGCTCCGTCAGCTACGAGCGGGCCTGCGCCATCGGACAGGGGGCCCTCCAGATGGACCGGGTCGATGAGATCAAACGTTTTCTCTTCAGCGAAATGCGCGACCTCGGTCTGGTGGAGCTGATGGAGCTCTACCGCTAGGCGGAGGGGCACCGGCCCGGGCGACCGCGGGTCGCCCCTACCACGAAGGACCGGCGGCGGCATGACGCCGGTCGCCCCTACCGCGAGGGACCGGCGGCGGCGTGACGCCGGGCCCTCTTCGTTGACACCTCATCCCCGCGGTCTCCGCTTCCGGGCGGCGGCTAAGTGGCGGTGCTTTCTCGGTTCCCGATCCCTTCCATCCGCTGGCATGGCCGTTGCCTTCATGTCCACTCATGAAGGAAACTCCGTCCGGGACCAGACCGCCAGACGATCCGGTGGTGGAGCAGGACGCCTCGCCGGAAGACGTGGTCACCACCTACCTGCCGCTGGTCAAAAACATGGCCCGCCAACTCCACCGGCGGTTACCGCCCGGCAACGATCTCGATGCGCTGGTGAACTCCGGCGTGGTGGGCTTGCTCGAGGCCCTGGAGCGGTACGATCCACAGCGGCGGGTATCGTTCCACGTCTACGCCCGGCACCGCATCCACGGGGAGATGATCCAATGCCTGCGCTCCCTGGATTGGGTGAGCCGTTCGATCAGGGCCTGGGGACGGCGGGTCACGGCGGCGCGCACGCAACTCTCCGGACAACTCTGTCGCGAAGCCACCTCCGAGGAAATGGCAAGGGAACTGGGCTTGCCGTTGGAGAGCTACCACAAGATCAACTACCGGATGGGGGAGCACGGATGGTTGAGCCTCGACGACCTCTCTTCCGGCGGGCCGAACATGGTGCTTGACGGGAACGTCTCGGGGCAGGGGATCTATCAGGACCCGGTGGTGTGCGTGGAGCGCCGTGACCTGGTCGACAAGCTGAAACGCGCCGTGGCGCGGCTGCCGGAACGGGAACGGCTGGTGGTGACCCTGCGCCACTACCAGGAGCTCAAGTTCCGGGAGATCGGAGAAGGTTTGGGAGTGACCGAAGGGAGGATCTGTCAGATCTATGTGCAAGCGCGCAAGCGCCTGCGGCAGGCCCTCGGTGATTGAGCGGCGGCCTTCGTGTCAGCCGCCGGCCCGTATGGCGGCGATTTCGTCCTTGATCACCTGCCACCTCGGCGAGTCCTCCTCGTACTGTTGGGCGGCACGCTCCAGGGAATCGACGGCCTTGCCGGTTTCGTCCCGAAGCAGGTACGACTGCGCCAAATAGTAGTGGGCCTTCCCGGGCTGATTCAGCTTTCGGTAGGCATACCCGAGCCGCCGGGCGGCTTCGGGCCAGAACGGCGCGAGTTGACGCACCCTCAGGTACGAGCGCGCCGCTTGCCGGAAACGCGATTCCTTTTCGAAGAGATGACCCCGGTACAGATGGGTGACGGGATCCTCCGGTTCCCGTTCCAGCATGCGTTGGAAGGCGGCGTGGGCCTTGGGGAACTCCTCGGTGTGGATGTACACCCGGCCCAGATCCCGATCCAGGTTGGGACGGGCGGACTTCAGCCGCGCCGCCCTTTCCAGCATGTCCCGCGCGCGGACCCAGCGGCCGGTAGCGGAATAGGCGATGCCCAGCGAATGCGCTGCCCTGGCTGCTTCGGGACGCCGCTCCTGAGCCTTTCTCAACCGCTCGACCACGACGTCCGGCTCCTTTCGCAACTCGATCAGAAGCTTGACTCGTTCGATGTCGTCGTTTTCCCGGAAACGCGGGCGCGTGAGTCCAAGGGCCCGGATCGATGCCGTCACGTTGGCGATCCGTTTCTGGGTCAGCGGGTGGGTCAGCAGGTAGGAGGGCCGGCCCACGGGGTTCAGCAGCCGTTCGCGGTACATCCTCTTCATGAAGTCCACCGCGGCGTCCGGATCATAACCCGCGCGCGCCAGGTAGCCAACGCCCAGATTGTCCGCCTGTTCCTCCATCTGCCGGCTGAACTCCAGTTGCCGGGTCATGGCGACGGCGGGGCCGGCAAGGGCCGCGGGGCCCAGCACCGGCGCCAGGAACACGCCGAGCATTCCGATCAGCATGGTCGCGTCCGTGTTGGAAGACAGGGTAGCGAAGTGCCGCGCATTCACGTGGACGATCTCGTGAGCGACCACCGAAGCCAGCTCGTCCGACGTCTCCACCCTCTGGATGAGTCCCGAGTGGAGGAAGATGCTGCCGCCCGGCACGGCGAACGCATTCATCGAGGAGTCCTCGATGACGAAGAACCGGTACGGATATCGGGTGTTTCCTATCGCTTCGAGGATCCGGCGGCCGATCCGGTCCGTATACAGCTCCACCTCCGGGTCCTCGATGAACGTGAGACGCCGGCGCGCCTCCCGCCGGAACTGCCGGCTGACGCGGATCTCCTCGTCCTGGGAAAGAGCATAGGCCGGGAGTGGCGCGGCGGCGGCGCAAGCCAGCAACAGCACCAACGCGCAGTGGAAGGCTCTCCGCATACCCTGGAATCTATCCGACGCCCAGGGGCGGGTCAATGCACCGGCACACGCCGCAAGGCCTCATTCCAGTCCCAGCCAGACGAACAGGTCGCCGGGCGGGAAGGGCAGGACCAGGAGCCAGTCGAAGATGCCGGCGAAGAAAATGTAGGCCACCGCCGTGAGGATGATGGTGATGGGCCAGCGTTCTCCGGCGCCGTACTTGAGGTAGAGAAACGTCGCCACCAGCGACGAATACACGAACCCGATCAGCC
>JAPOQB010000954.1 GCA_026710965.1 Deltaproteobacteria bacterium
CGAGAATCGTAGTACAGCTTGATAGAATCACGGGCGGGAACGTTGGACAAGCAGACGGCAACACCCGGATCCGTCCGTCCCGCGGTGCGGATTCTCCCCCCGATCCCGTTGTTGAAAAGGCCTGCTGACTGGTCTATCGTACCCCGGTGCGAATCACGAGAGGGCTCTTTACCCCAAAAAGGAGAACCATCATGTTTCGACGAATCGCATGGATCGGACTCATCATGGCGGCGCTGCTGGTATGCGGAAGCGTGGCCGGCGCGGCGTCTTTCTATGAAAAGAAGACCGTCAAGATCGTATCGGTGCATGCGCCGGGCGGCGGCTACGACACCTACTCCCGGCTTTTCGCGCGCCATCTCGGCAAGCATATCCCGGGCAAGCCCAAGGTCATCGTCGTCAACATTCCCGGCGCCAGCGGCCTTATCGGCACCAACTACGTCTACAACGTGACCAAGCCGGACGGTCTCACGCTGATCCAGCCGAGCTGGGGCGTGGCCCAGGCGCAGTACCTGAACTTCCCCGGCATCAAGTACGACGTCACCAAGATGATCTGGCTGGGGCTGGCCAACAGCGGCCCCATCACCGCGGTGGTGCGCAAGGGCTCGCCGATCCAGACGATGGACCAGTGGCTCGATCCCAAGACCAAGCCGCTGATCTTCGGCTGCACGTCGCTCAACAGCCTGACCTGCAGCATCCCCCTGGCCCTGAACGGCATCTTCGGCAAGACCTCCGAGGTCGTAACCGGCTACGTCGGGACGGCGCGCATTCGCGCCGCGCTGCTGCAAAACGAGGTGGACGGCCTGACCGGGTGGAGTTGGGACTCGGTGAAATCCACCGGCATGTCGATGCTCGACGACGGTGACGCCAAGATCATCGCCTATATCGGTTTCGACCGTCATGGGGAGCTGGACGAGCGCAAGGTGCCGTTCCTGAACGAAAGGATCACCAAGCCCGCGGACGTGGCGTTCATGAAGGTGCTGCTCCTGCCGGCGGCCATGCTGCGGCCGTGGGCCGTGCCCCCGGGGACGCCGGCCGACCGCGTGGGGATGCTGAAGACGGCATTCCAGGCCACGCTGAAGGACCCCGGGTTCCTGAAGGACGCCAAGCGCACCCGCCTGGACATCAACCCCAAGAGCGGCAAGTGGCTGACCGACCTCATCGCCAACATGAAGACGCAGATGACCCCGGAGGTGCTGAGCCGCGCCCGGAAGATCATCGGCCTGGAGAAGTGATCGGTCTCATGGAAATCGGATTGGAGCAACAGGAGGGAGACCCAACATGTTTCTGCGAGTAGCACTCATCGGTTTCATCATGGCGGCGATGGCAACCGCCGGCGGCAGCATTGCCGGAGCAGCGTCGTTTTACGAGAACAAGACGGTCAAGATCGTTTCGGTAAGCTCCCCGGGGGGCGGTTACGATACCTACTCGCGGCTGTTCGCGAGACACTTGGGGAAGCATATCCCGGGCAAGCCCAACGTCATCGTCATCAACATACCCGGCGGCAGCGGACTCATCGGCACCAACTACGTGTACAACATCACCAAGCGGGACGGCCTCGCCCTCGTGCACCCCACCTGGACCGTGGCGCAGGCGCAGTTCCTGAACTTTCCGGGGATCCGGTACGACGTCAACAAGTTCATCTGGCTGGGGCTGGCCAATACCAGCCCCATCACCGTGGCGGTGCGCAAGGGCTCGCCCATCCAGAGCATGGAACAGTGGCTCGACACCAAGACCGAGCCGTTGATCTTCGGCTGCACCGCGCGCAACAGCCTGACCTGCAGCATTCCCCTGGCCATGAACGACATCTTCGGCAAGACCTCCAAGATCGTCCCCGGTTACAAGGGGACGGCGCCGGTGCGCGCGGGGCTGCTGCAGAAAGAGGTGGACGCCCTTACCGGATGGACCTGGGACTCGGTGAAGTCCACCGGCATGTCCATGCTCGAAGAGGGCTCCATCAAGCTCATCACCTACATCAGCGAGGAACGTCACCCCGAGCTCGAGGCGCGAAACGTGCCGGGTCTGAACGACAAGATCACCAAGCCCGCGGACGTGGCCTTCATGAAGGTCCTGCTCCTTCCGGCCGCCATGGTACGGCCCTGGGCGCTGCCCCCGGGGACGCCCAAGGACAGGGTGGCCGTGCTGCGCAAGGCCTTCGACGCCATCCTGAAGGACCCCGCATTTCTGGCGGACGCCAAGCGGGCGCGGCTCGACATCAACCCCAGGAGCGGTGAGTACCTTACGGGCCTCATCGCCGACATGAAGAAGCAGATGACGCCGGAGGTGGTGAGCCGCGCGCGCAGGATCGTCGGCCTGGACAAGTAGGACCGTTCGAGCAAGAGCTTATGACCGATCCCGGCGGGTTCCGGCATATGGCCGGCACCCGCCGGAAACAAGGAGCACCGTCATGTCAAACCTATCGGGCAAGTACGCCGTCGTAGGCGTGGGCGAGACCCAGGTGGGCAAGCGGCCCGAAGCCACCACCAACTCGCTGCACGTGGAAGCCATCCGCCTGTGCCTGGAAGACGCGGGAATCAGCGCCTCCCAGGTGGACGGCCTCCTGACCAACCAGCCGCTGACGGACGCCCACCGGAGCTACGCGGTGCGGCTGGCGCACATGGCGGGCATCGATCCCAGCTACGCCACCGACCTGGCCCTTGGGGGCGCCACCCCCATCGCCATGATCCAGAATGCGGTGATGGCCATCGAGGCCGGCATGGCCAACTACGTGGTGTGCGTGCACGCGCGCAAGCGGGCGACGCCGGACCCCACCCCGGGCTATCCCATCCGTAGCGGCGACGAGCACTGGGAGCAGCCCTGGGGCCATTTCTCCGCGGTGGCCAACCACGCGTTCGCGGCCACGCGCCACATGCACGAGTTCGGCACCACCAGCGAGGACCTGGGCCAGGTGGCGGTGTCGACGCGGAAACACGCCTGCATGAACAAGAACGCCACTATGCAGAAGCCCATGACCATCGAAGACCACCAGGCCTCGCGTCTGATCGTGGAGCCGCTGCACCTGTTCGACTGTTCGCTGGAGTCGGACGGGGGCGCGGCCCTGCTGGTGACCAGCATGGAACGGGCCAGGGACCTGCCCAAGAAGCCGGTGCAGGTGCTCGGCATGGGGCAGCACCATCCGCACTCCAGCGTCATGGACGCGCCCACGCTGACCACACTGGGGAGCCGGAAGTCTTCCGAAGCGGCGTACAGGATGGCCGGGCTCGGACCCAAGGATATGGCCTTCGCCCAGATCTATGACTGCTTCACCATCACCACACTGATCACCATCGAGGACTACGGTTTCTGCGGCAAGGGCGAGGGCAAGGACTTCGTCAAGGACGGCCGCATCGAGGTGGGCGGCGAGATCCCGGTGAACACCCACGGCGGGCTGCTCTCCCAGGCCCACCTCGAGGGGATCATGCACGTCACCGAGGGCGTCAAACAGTTGCGCGGCAACGAGGTGGAGCCGGAGCGGCAGGTGCAAGGTGCCCGGGCGGGCATCATCAGCGGCCACGGCGGCAGCCTGTGCATGCACGCATCACTCGTATTGGGGGTACAATGAGCAAGACCGAGGCCCACGACAAGCGCGGGCGCGCCGCGCCACGCAACGAACCGTTTCTCGCGGAGATGGAGGCCAAGCCCTTCTGGGACAACCTGAAGGAGCACAAGCTCACGGTACAGCGCTGCAACGCGTGCCAAGCGTACTTCAGCTTCCCGCCCCAGGCGCTCTGCGCCAAGTGCCTCTCGCCGGACAACGAATGGGTTTCGGTGAGCGGCAAGGGCACCATCTACTCCTTCGTCACCTACCACCGTGCGTGGCATCCGGCGTACCAGGACCAG
>JAPOQB010000226.1 GCA_026710965.1 Deltaproteobacteria bacterium
GTCATGAACCTCTGCCGCGTGAAGTTCCGGGACCACCAGCGCATCGAGCGCGGCCCCCTCGCCGAATACTCGGTGCAGGAGTTCGAGGACTTCACGCCCCGGGCCGGCAACGACTCCGGCGGCGGCCAGCTCGGCAACGCGGTCCCGTGCAAGCCCGGCGGCGCCAACGACTACCTCTATGTGGTGGTGCAGGAGCACGTCTGGAGCGCCTTGGCCAAGCGTATCGGCGGCGATGCGCTGGCGGCGGATCCGCGCTTCACCACCATCGACGCGCGGCGGGCCAACCAGGGGGAGATGTGGCGTATGCTGGCCGAGTTCGCCCGGGACTACACCAAGTGGGAACTCATGGATATCCTGAACGATCTCGACGTTCCATGCGGCCCGATCATGAGCACCAAGGACCTGGCTGGCGACGAGCACGTGAAGCTCCGGGAAATGATGGTTGAGGTGGACCACCCCGAGCGCGGCAACTGGTACAACGTGGGCTGCCCCATCAAGCTCTCGGACTCGCCGGTGGAGATCGAGCGCTCGCCGCTCCTGGGGGAGCACACCGACGAAGTGCTGAGCGAGGTCCTGGGCTACGGCACGGACGAGATCGCGGAGCTCAGGCGCGCCGGCGCGTTCACCCGCGAACCGCCCGCCGGCGGGTGAAAGAGAAGCAGCTCACACAGGAGGCGCCGAGTCATGCAGGCAGAATCGAGCCGACAAAGTGATGTCCGTGCCGTCTTGGAGCGTGTGAAGTCCGAGGGACGCAGTGCGCTGTCGCCGCTGGAGTGCGGCGAGGTTCTGCGCGCCTATGGTGTCCCGCGACCGCAAGAAGGCGTGGCGCATTCGTCCTCGGAGGCCGCGGACCTGGCGGCGGACATCGGCTTTCCGGTGGTGATGAAGATCGTCTCGGAAGACATCCTGCACAAGACCGAGGCCGGCGGCGTGCTGGTGGGGGTGGCGGACCGGGAGCAGGCGGAGCGGGCGTACCAGACTCTGATGACCAACGCCCGGGCCTACAAGGCCGACGCCGTGCTGACCGGGGTGCAGGTCCAGCAGCAGGTCTCACGCAAGGGCGTCGAGGTCATCGTGGGTGCCGTGACGGACCCGAGCTTCGGCAAGGTGGTGGCCTTCGGCCTGGGCGGCGTGCTGGTGGAAGTGCTGCGGGACGTGACCTTCCGGCTGGCGCCGGCTAGCGGCGAGGAGGCCCTGTCCATGCTGGACGGGGTGGCCGCGGCGGAGATCCTCCGGGGCGTCCGGGGCGCGGCCCCGGTGCGCCGGGAAGCCCTGGCGGACATCATCGTGAACGTATCGGCGCTGGTGAACGACTTTCCCGAGATCCGCGAGGTGGACCTCAACCCGGTACTGGCGGACGCCGTGGGCGCCACCGCGGTGGACAGCGTCATGACCGTGGACTTCGCGCCGCAACCCGAGCCCTACCGGCCGTCTCGGGACGAGATCGTCTCGGCCATGCGGCGCATCATGAACCCCAGGGCGGTGGCGGTCATCGGCGCCTCGGACGGCGAGGGGAAGATCGGCAACTCGGTGATGAAGAACATCATCAACGGCGGCTATGCCGGCGCCCTCTATCCCATCAACCCCCGGGCCGACGAGATCCTGGGCAAGAAGTGCTTCAAGAGCGTGAAGGACATCCCGGAAGAGGTGGACGTGGCCATCTTCGCGGTGCCGGCCAAGTTCTGCGCCGCCGCCATGACCGAGGTGGGGGAGAAGGGCATCCCGGGGGCGGTGATGATCCCGTCGGGCTTTGCCGAGGTGGGTGAGAAGGAGATGCAGGAGGAGTTGCTGGCCGAGGCGCGCAAGTACAACGTGCGCGTCATGGGTCCCAACATCTACGGTTTCTACTACACTCCCGCCAACCTCTGCGCCACGTTCTGCACCCCCTATGACGTCAAGGGGCCGGTGGCGCTGTCGTCCCAGAGCGGCGGCGTGGGCATGTCCATCATCGGCTTCAGCCGCTCCACCCGCCTGGGGGTCTCCGCCATCGTCGGCCTGGGCAACAAGTCGGACCTGGACGAGGACGACCTCCTCACCTACTTCGAGCAGGACGACAACACCCAGGTGGTGGCCATGCACGCCGAGGACCTGAAGGACGGCCGCAGCTTCTACGAAGTGGCCAAGCGGGTATCGGCGAAGAAACCCGTGGTGATGCTCAAGGCGGGCCGCACCCAGCTCGGCGCCCGGGCCGCGGCCTCCCACACCGGTGCCCTGGCCGGCGACGACAAGGTCTACGACGACCTCCTGAAGGCCTGCGGCGTGGTCCGCGCCTACTCCCTGAACGACATGCTCCAGTTCGCTCGGGGCCTTTCGGTGCTGCCGACCCCCAAGGGCGAGGAGATCGTCATCATCACCGGCGCCGGCGGTTCCGGAGTGCTCCTGTCGGACGCGGTGGTGGCCAACGGGCTCTCGCTCATGAAGTTCCCCAAGGACCTCGACGAGGGCTTCAAGCAGTTCATCCCGCCCTTCGGCGCCTCGGGCAATCCCGTGGACATCACCGGCGGCGAGCCCCCGACCACGTACGAGCGGACCATCCGCTTCGGCCTGGAAGACGACCGCATCCACGCCCTGATCCTGGGCTACTGGCACACCATCATCACCCCGCCCATGGTGTTCGCCGAGCTGTGCGCCCGGGTGGTCCAGGAAGGCCGCGACAAGGGCATAGACAAGCCCGTGGTGGTGTCGCTGGTGGGCGACGTGCAGGTGGAGGAGGCCTCGGAGTACCTCTACGAGCGGGGCATCGTGGCCTGTCCCTACACCACCGAGCTGCCGGTGGCGATCCTGGGCGCCAAGTATAGGTGGGCGCGGGGGGCAGGGTTGCTGGGATAGTCTCCGCCTGTGACGCTCGGGCATCAACCACAACTTTGGTCGGGTTGCGTTTGCAAAGGCGTACAAGACGGCGCTGGCCGAACTGAACAAGGAGTGATCGACTATGGAACGACTGCCTCGCGGGGCGAATTTTCAGCGCACCCTGATGTTGTGGCAAATCGGGCTGCACGTCGCCGGTGACCCGAACACGCCGTACTACGGCAACCGAGACATGTGCATCTCGGTGGGGAGCGGGTCGGCGGACAACTTCCGGCCCTGGTTGCGCATGTCCACGGGCTCGCCCATCATCGCCCACGGGGTGGCCCGGGGGGACCTGGAGATGTCCATGGTCAATCCCTCGGCCTTCCTGACCCAGGCCTACCGGGGGGTCGGGCTCTTCAAGGAGCCGCTGCCGCTCAGGGTGGTGGCCTGCTACCCGTCCTGGGATCGCTTCGTGTTCATGATCCATCCGCGCACCGGGCTGACATCGCTGTCGCAGATCAAGGAGCGGAAGTATCCGTTGCGTCTCTCCATCCGTGAGGACACGACCCACTCCACCCGGGTGCTGCTGGACCAGACGCTGGAGATCTATGGCTTCACCCTGGAAGACCTCGAATCCTGGGGCGGGAGCCTGCAGCTCAACGGCGGGCCCGGAGACGAGCGGCGCATGGCCGCGCTCAAGGACGGGACCATCGACGCGGTCTTCGACGAAGGCCTGGTGCTGTGGTTCGATGACGCCTTGTCGCGCGGCATGGAGCCGGTGACGCCGGACGACTTCGCCATGGAACAGCTCAACGCGCTGGGCTGGCGCACCGTGACCATGCCGGCGGGATGCTACCCCCACCTCAAGGCGGACCACACCTGCATCGACTACGGCGGTTGGCCCCTCTACACCCGCGCCTCGCTGCCTGACGAGGACGTCTACAAGGTATGCGCGGCGCTGAAGGAGCGGCAGAACGAGATCTACTGGGAGACGCTTACCGGCATCGACCAGTTGTGGAAGGACACCGAGGCCACGCCCCTGGACGTGCCGCTCCACCCCGGAGCGGAGAAATTTTGCCGGGAGCAGGGTTACCTGTGACGGGCCTTGAGGACCTCACCATCGCCGAGGCCGCGGGCCGGATCGAGGCTCGGGAGCTCTCGCCGGTGGAGTTGACCCGGGCATGCCTGGACCGCATCGACCGGCTGGACCCCGAGCTCAAGACCTTCGTCACCCTGACCCGGGCCCAAGCGCTGGCGGATGCCGCCCAAGCCGAAGCGGACCTGGCGGCGGGCCGCTACCGCGGTCCGTTGCATGGCATTCCGGTCTCCATCAAGGACAGTCTCGCCACCGCTGGGGTCCGCACCACCGCGGGCTCGAAGCACTTGTCCGACTGGGTTCCCGACGAGGACGCAACCGTCGTGGCCCGGCTCAAGCAGGCCGGGGCGGTGATCCTGGGGAAGACCAACCTGCACGAGTGGGCGGCCGGCTGCACCACCATCAATCCCCACTACGGCACCACCCGCAACCCGTGGGACCGGAACCGGGTCTCCGGCGGTTCCAGCGGCGGCTCGGCCGCGTCCGTGGCCGCGGGGCTGGCGCTGGGTTCCATCGGCACCGACAACGCGGGCTCCGTGCGCAACCCAGCGTCCCTGTGCGGCGTGGTGGGGCTCAAGGCCACCTACGGCCGGGTGAGCCGGGTCGGCGGGGTGGCCGGCACCGGCGGCTATTCCACGGACCACTTCGGCGTCCTCACCCGCACGGTGCGGGACAGCGGGCTGATGCTGCAAGCCATTGCCGGCTCCGACCCCAGGGATCCGCTGTCGAGCAGCGTCCCGGTGCCGGACTTCGGCGCTCTCCTCGGCCAGGGGGTGGCGGGACTGAGAGTCGGGATCGTCCGCGACTACTTCGACGAGCTGGCGGTGGACGAGGTCAGGGAGGCAACGGCCAACGCCGTGGAGCTGTTGGAATCCCTGGGCATGACGGTGCAGGAGTTGTCGATTCCGTACATCGAGCACGTCCCCATGGTGCAGCTCATGACCGCCCGGGCGGAGAACCTGTCTCCGGCCGAGCCTTTTCTGCGCACCCGCCCGCGGGACTACAGTCCGGGGCTTATGCACCGGCAGGTCCTCGCCCTGACGCTCCCCGCCCACGCGTACGTCACCGCACAGCGCGTCCGGCGGCTCATCTGCGAGGCCTTCGAACGCGCCTTCGAGCAGGTGGACGTGATTGTGAGCCCGGCGGTGAGTATGCCGGCCGAGACCATCGAGGAGTGTGAGCAAGGGTATGTGGAGACGGCGGGAGGGCGGATCCCGTTATCGGACGCCCGCGGCACCCGCGGGACCCTTTGCACGATCCCTTTCAATGTCACCGGCGCGCCGGCCGTGAGCGTGCCCGGCGGCTTCTCCGCCCAAGGTCTCCCCATCGGGCTGCAGATCGCCGCCCCCCATTTCGAGGAGCCGGCGCTGCTCCAGGTGGCGCACGCCTACGAGCAGGCTGCGGGGTGGCATACCCGAAGGCCGACCCTGGATTAGAGGGTTGTTGAAAAACTCCCTGCGAGATGGGTTGTCGCCCTTCGACTTCGCTACGCTACGCTCAGGACGAACGGTTGAGGTTGGCACCCCTTGACTCCGCTTTGCTACGCCCAGGACGAACGGTTAGGGGTTGGCGCCCTTCGACTTCGCTTCGCGAAGCCTGTCCTGAGCTCGTCGAAGGGCTCAGGGCGAACGGAATCTTCATCGGAATAGCTTGTCTTAACCGTTCGTCCTGAGCGTAGCGAAGTCGAAGGGCGACATATCGAAGGGCGCCATACCGTACGACGGGGCTGACCGCTCAATGATTTGAGGAGGTCCTATGAGACACCGTGACTTGGGAGTGCTGGTCTACGACAATGTGAAGGCGACGCCGGGCTACACGCTCATCGTGCCGCAGTCGTCAACCAAGGCGTACATCATCGGGATGCGCGGCGAGGTGCTCCACGAGTGGTCGTTTCCCTTGTGCCCGGGGAACTACGCGTATCTTCTGCCCAACGGCAACCTGCTCTGGGCCGGCCGCACGGAGGACGGGCCGCCGCTTCGGCGCGGCAAGGGCGGCCTCCTGCGGGAGTACAACTGGGACGGAGAAGTGGTGTGGGAGTACAGTGACCCGGGCCAGCACCACGACTTCCGGCGTCTCCCGGACGGCAACACGATCTACATCGGCTGGGAGCCGGTGCCGGCCGACGTGCAGCCCCGTATAAAGGGCGGCCGGCCCGGCAGCGAGCACGAAGGCCTCACCTACGGCGACTATGTGAGGGAGATCTCTCCCGCGGGCGACACGGTGTGGGAGTGGCACGCCTGGCGTGACCTGGACCTGGACCGGTGGGAGATGTGCCACTCCTGCGGCAGGGACGAGTTCGCCCACGCCAACGCCTGCTTCCCGCTGGACGACGGCGGCGTGA